>CACZOE010000234.1 GCA_902782695.1 uncultured Lachnospiraceae bacterium
ACAGAAGTAATAGTAGTTTTTGATGCATATAATGTAAAAGGTCACTTTACCGAGAAAATGGATTATCTCGGAGTCCATGTGGTTTATACGAGGGAAGCTGAGACGGCGGATCAGTACATTTCCAGATTTACCGTTCAGAATACCAAATACATGGACATTACAGTTGCAACCTCGGATGGACTGATACAGCTGATAATCAGGGGCGAGAATTCCAGACTGATGTCAGCACGGGAGCTGGAACTGGATATAAAAAACTGCAGGAATGCAGCGCTGAGTGTGTCGAGAGAACAGTCCCCTTGACACAAATAAGGAGAAGAAAAATGTTCTATCTGATAAAGTCATCTCTGACAGAATGCGACGAAAAAGAAATACATAACGGAGAGTATCAGTATGTGGCTGTTCTTACGCTTGAACAGTGGCAGAAATCACAGAATATATTTGATATGGGTATCGAGCTTGATATAAATCTGGATGATATTCATAACACCAAAGCCGAGGTTAACTATGATTCCCTGACGGGTACATTTTCTGTACCAAGCAGAAGAGATATATGTGGTAAGGATTATCAGTATGCATTTGCGCTTGATGAAAAGGGAATAGTTTTTATAGATTCTACAGGTGTTGTGGAGAGGATATTAAAAAGAATAGCCAGAACTAAGAAGTGGAGAGTTCCTTGTATGGAACGATTCATTTACGACTTTCTTGAAACCATCATCCATAGGGATCTGACGATTCTTGAAAAATACGAGAAAGAACTGGACAGCATCGAGGATGATATGATGGATGCCGATACGGAGACAGGGCTTGAGAGAGTGAATGAAATCCGAAGTGATCTGCGTGAGCTGAGAATTCACTACGAGCAGCTGATTGATATGGGACAGGAATTATCGGAAAATGAGAATAATTTCTTCAAAACTGAGAATACCAGATATTTCAGACTGTTTACTGATCGTGTTACCAGACTTTATGATACCGCCAGCTCACTTCGAGACTTCACTATGCAGCTTCGAGATATGTACCATACTCAGATAGACGTTAAGCAGAACAGGATAATGACCCTTCTTACCGTGGTTACAACTATTTTCATGCCTTTGACTCTTATCGTTGGATGGTACGGAATGAATTTCAGATACATGCCGGAGCTTCAGACTAAATGGGGCTACCCTGTAGTAATTATCATAAGTCTTGCCATCATCATAGGAGGTCTGCTGTTCTTTAAAAAGAAGAAATGGTTATAAAGAAAACCCGCCGGATTCTGATTTGTACCCAGATTCCGGCGGGATTTTATTCATAGTGCTTTAGACAGCATTTATAATTTATTTGATTATCTTGAACTGACCAAGAATTGGAAGGTCCTTCATCTCGCCATTAACAGCGCTTATGATTCCCATGATAATACATACAAGCAGGAATATCTCTCCTGCGAATGCAACTAACCATCCGAGTATCGGGATGATGCATACAACACCGAGAAGCAGGGATGCAATGAAAATAACCAGTGCATTGTTCATATGATGCTTTACAAATGGATTTTCCTTATCTCCGGCAAGAACTGCTATCAAAAATCCTATCCAGGTGATATAGCAGAGAATTCCGGCTGTCTTCGGATCAAGTGAAGCATTGCTGCTCTGTGACTGTGACCAGTAGTTTCCCTGAGCCTGCTGATTATACTGTGCCTGGTTTCCTGCAGCAGCACTAAGTGGTGAACCACAGAATGGACAGTTAGTACCTTCAGTGGTTATTTCATTTCCGCAATTGTAACAAATCATTTGTTTTCCCTCCTGCATATAAGAGCATTAATTATTTCACTCATTAAACTTTGAGTGATCGATAATAGTTGATAAGCGTCTTTTGACCTTAACACCATACATCAGTTTACATGTTAGTAGAGATAATATCAAGCTAATCTTAATAACACATGTGATAATCATTAAGATAAAATTAAATCTTGAATACTAAGTTTATTTATTTTATACTGTTGAAGTTAGTACTCTGGAGTCGTATCGAAGTGGTCATAACGGGGCGCACTCGAAATGCGTTTGCCCTCCGGGGCACGCGGGTTCGAATCCCGCCGACTCCG
>CACZOE010000235.1 GCA_902782695.1 uncultured Lachnospiraceae bacterium
GGCTTTGATTTGGTTGAGTCATATATGGAATTGAAAGCGAAGTAGAAGAGTGTTCCAAGAGCCATTGGGAAGAACAGAGTCCAGAACATATATTTTTTTGAACGGACAGCAGTTTTAAGTCTTGCCACAAATAATTGTCCAAACATTATTTATCTCCTTTTTACTTTATCGCCGTTATACTTAAACATTGTTACGCCTTAACACCGTTATGCTTTAACACCGTTATTCCTTATCACGTAACTCTTTACCTGTTATTTCAAGGAATACATCGTTGAGTGTTGGCAGCTCAGAATAGATTCTGTCGTAATTAACATTGTTATCTGACAGATACTCAATAACATGTGTGATGTTGTGACGACCACCGTTACATTTGATAGTAAGCTTGTCGCCGGTATACTGTACGTCGTATACGTGATTTATCTTTCTGATGGCTTCTATATGGTTATTAGGAAGCTTCTTAATATCTACTATTACATTTTCTGTATTCTTGATCCTGCTCTTAAGCTCTTCACTAGTGCCTGATGCGATTTCCTTGCCCTTATCCATGATGAGGATTCGTGAACATATCTGCTCAATCTCTTCCATGTAATGGGAAGTATAGATAATGGTTGCACCTCGCTGGTTCAGCTCTATAACGCCTTCCAGAATTTTGTTTCTTGACTGAGGGTCAACAGCAACAGTAGGTTCATCAAGAATTATCAGATCTGGTTTATGTGCTATTCCGCAGGCTATATTCAGACGTCTCAGAAGACCACCTGATAGTTTGCCAGGATAGAACTTTCTGAAATCATCAAGATCTACAAATTTAATCGCGTCCTCAATGTACTGTTTCTTAGTCTTTTTGTCCTTTATATAGAGACCGCAGAAATAATCGATATTTTCATAAACTGTAAGCTCATCAAAGACAGCCACATTCTGACATACCACACCGATCCTTGATTTAAGATCTCTTCGGTTAGGTCCCATTTTTTCTCCGAATACATATATATCGCCCTTGTCGTAGGTAAGAAGAGAAAGGAGGCAGTTAATGGTTGTAGTCTTTCCCGAACCATTCGGTCCCAGGAGACCAAATATCTCGCCCTTCTTTATCTCAAGACTGAAATTATCCAGAGCTATAAGTTCCTTATATCTTTTAACCAGATTGTTTATTTGAACAACAGTTTCACTCATAATCTTTTCCTTTTTCTTTCCTTTCCTTTATGATGTTATCCTTTTTTTGTCATTCTGATATTTCTATATCAGCCCATGTATCATTTTGCAGTGTTGTATCAATTCCTGCATCATTTTGACATTACTATATCAATCAATGCTTCAGTTTGGTAGTGAGCAATGTAAGATATGTGATGTGACATTTGTCACTATTCACGGTATGTGAGATATCATCGAACAAGCTACTGCTTGCAGTATGCTTGTTCAATGATATCTCATGTATCCTGCGAAGCAGGTGGCTCAGAATACACGATTTATAGCCTCCGAAGGAGGCGGTAGAACACCGCACAAGAGTTTTATCAGCTTGCTGGAATAAAACTCGATGTGCGAGTGTGGAATCAAGAGTGTATTTTGAGCCAACCGTGAATAAATACGTAAGTTTTTCAGTAAATAAGATGATAGAAGAGTGGGAGGCAACAATATCAGGTGAAAGGACAGAAATTGTTGCCAGGACATCTAAAATCAAGAATCTGAAAGGATGAGGTGGCATCCAAATGTGAGAAAGCAGCGGAAATTGATGCCAGAGCTTCTGGAATCATGTAACATCAATGTGATACAAGTTTGAAACATCTGTATGCAATAATCTAACAAAGTGCAGTAGTGGGTGTTTTTGATGCGCAGCACCAGGTGTTTTTTGATGTGAATCAGGATGCTTAAGGGAGTTATGGGAGATATATATTTAAATGAGACATAGAGTGAAAATTAGTACAATCCTAATATTCGTTATGCTTCTGACTCTGACGGGATGTTCTCTGGAGACGGAGAGGGAGCTGGTAAGGCTTCCGGAAGATACATTTCAGGAGACATCTTTTAATATGGTGTATGTCCAGAGAGGGGATGTTTCCTACGGCATAGAAGAAGAGATGAAGCTGCTTAATTATGTTGAAAAAGAATATGGATTTGAAGCAACCCGGCTGGATGCAGAGATGCAGCAGGACATAGCTTTTGATCAGTTATTTGTAAATGTAGGTGATACCGTCAAAAAAGGTGAAGAGCTTATCCGGCTTAGGTCTGATTCTCTGGATAGAGCGATAGAACAATATACTCAGCAGAGGGATATGGCTGAACTTAATCTGAAGCATCTAAGGAATCGAAAGGAGATAGCTCCTGATCAGGATAACTCCGGTGAGATAAACAGCTGTGAACAGGACCTGAAGATAGCCCGGGGTTATTTGGCTGAATTAAATGAGAAGAAAAGATCACTCAGTATCTGCGCAGAGGAAGATGGTGAAGTGATTAGTATCTCAGACAAAGCACTCAGTGGAATGGTTAATTATAAGGATAAATTTCTTATTGTAGCTTCGGGAGATGATACCTACTATGTTGAAACTACTGAAAGTACAACCCTAAAAGAAGGGGAAATCGCCTCAGTAAGTAATGCAGTCGTAGATTATGATGCAAAGGTAGAAAAGGTAGAAAAAAGCTCAGCGGGCTCGAAGATATATTTCAAGCTGATAAATACTGAAAAAGAGAAAACAATAGTTCGAGGTCTCAAGGCTGTAGTGGCTGAAGAGATAAGAGAAAATGTACTGTTTATTCCAGAAAAATGTGTAAAGGAAAAGGACGGTCGTTACTTTGCTTTTATAAAGGGCGAGCATGGGGCAAGAGTTGCAAAAGAGATACAGATAGATGGTGTACTAGGTGGAAATGTGATTATCAAGGAAGGACTTGATGAAGGTGATGAGGTTATTTCAAATTAAAAATAGAATAACTGTAAGTGTACTTCTGATTATAGTGGTTCTTACTCCGCTTTCAGGCTGTGGAAAAATCACGAGCTACGAAGCACCTGAACTGGTTCAGCCTGTAGCGGTATCAAGGATATTCAGAAAACCTGAAGTCCGTGATATGAAGGATATCAAGTGTTTTGAAGGACTGGTTGTTCCAAAGGATTATCCTGCCTACTATGATAAAGTTACTCGCATCAAAAGTCTGAAGGTTAAGATTGGGGATTATGTTGAGAAAGGTGACGTTATCGCTGAAGGCGAGATAATGGATACAGTAGGCGGCAGTGATATCGAAGCTGAGATGCAGATAAATAGTGAGATAGAAAATGTGCAGGCTAATATATCCGAAGCAGAACTTCAGATAGAAAAATATAATAAAAAAGAGGCTGAGGAAACCAAGAACAAGGAAGGAGTTAAGATAGCTGAGACCAATACCCGTCTCATGAATGAGGATAAGAGGTATAACACTGAGGTAGCAGCTTACACAAATAAAAAGGAAGTTGAAAAGCTTAATAAGTATAGAGAACTGGTAAATGAATCCCAGCTGATTGCTGAGCGCTCCGGTTATGTTACATTTCTCAAAGATATCAGTGAAAATGAAGTGGCTATGTCCTATGAGAATATAGCTGTAATATCTGATACTGAGGACCTCTATATAGAGGCACGGGATACAGATGCCGTAGCTAATAAGATGAATGATTATGAAGAGATGTATACATATATAGACGGGAAGAAGACGACTATCTCAGAAATCACTTATCCTCAGGCTGCCCTTAGTCTGTCCAACGTTGCCGGAAAAAGTCTGCCACTTAGATATAAAGTGGACAAGAAACTGAGTCTTGGGGAAAACCTGATTCTGGTATTTAAAAGAACTGCTGTAAAGGATGCACTGACTGTAGGTGCGGGAGCGGTTTCTTATGAAGGAATAAACAGCTATGTATACGTCAGAAAAAATGGGGATGACGTGGAGAAGCGAAGTGTCAAAATTGGCTATGATGATGGACGTTATCTGCAGATCGAATACGGGATAGATAAGGAGGATGAGGTATGCTATCCCCTGGGAGACTATTTCCCATCGAATTATACAGAGGTTGAAATGGGAACGGGAGAGATAGTGATTGAAAACAGCTGCTTCGCCATACTAGGAAAGAACTCAAATGCAAAGGGCTTCTATACGGATTTTCCTGGTACTATTGAGGATATAAAGGTATCTCTTAATGATGAGGTAAATAAGGGTGACCTGCTATTTACATATAGAACAGAAAATACACGGGCAAAGCTCACTGAGCTGGAGGAAAATATAAAAACCCTTAAGAAGAATCATGAAGATACCATAAAAATGTTTAATGAGATGAAGGATGATGGTGCTTCTGGTGATGGTA
>CACZOE010000236.1 GCA_902782695.1 uncultured Lachnospiraceae bacterium
ACCTCAAGTATGTATAGTGAGGTTAAGCTTTGGACCGACTGTATGGTATGCAGGAGCCCTAATATGTACCTCGGACCAGAAGGAAAAGTATGGAAATGTCCTGACTGTGGATTCAGGATGACTGCGAAGGAAAAAGAAGAATCTGTATTCTGGTTCTGTGATGGATGCGAAACATTTATGAATATCCAGAAGGGCTTTAATGTTGATACAGGGCATTGGACCTGTCAGGAATGTGGATATGAAAATGATGTAACTGAGGAAAACATCATTTAAGTGTGCTGAAATGTATTTTGACTTTTGACTCTTATGACATCATAATAATTCTTGTAAACTCTCATAGTTTCTGCTATATTAGGTGGGTTGTTTGTTGTTGAAGATACTGTTCATCAGTTTATCTTCGATTTCAATTAATGGGAAAAGAGGAAAATATTATGGATAAGTTCAAGGCAGTTATACTTGCAGCAGGCAAGGGTACCAGAATGGAGTCAGACCTCCCCAAGGTTCTTCATAAGGTATGCGATCAGACTATGGTTCACTATGTGATCGAAGCTGCAAAGGATGCAGGAGCTACGGATGTAATCGTAATTGTTGGCTATCAGGGACTGCTGGTAAAGAGAGAGATTCTTGATGTTGTGGATTTTGCAGAGCAGAGAGAACAGCTGGGAACAGGTCATGCAGTAATGTGTGCAAAAGACAAGATCGGTACAGAGGGAGATGTTGTTGTTCTCTGTGGTGATACACCGCTCATAACTGCAGAAACCATAAAGAAGCTGCGTGAAAAGCATAAGCATGAATCAAATGGAGTTACAGTGCTTTCAGCGATAGTGGATGATCCGACCGGATATGGCAGGATTATTCGTGATGCGGAAGGGAACTTCCTGAAGATCACAGAGCATAAGGATTGTACTGAAGACGAACTAAAAGTAAATGAGATAAATTCCGGAATGTATGTATTTAATTCCGAGGCTCTTTCATTCAGCCTGGACAATCTGAAAAATGATAATTCTCAGGGTGAGTATTACCTGACTGATACAATTCAGATCATCAAAAGTGCTGGTCTTAAAGTAAATGCAATGCCAGTGGAGGATGTAAATGAAATCCTTGGTGTAAATACAAAGAAGCAGCTGGCAGAAGCTGAGGAAATCATGAAGGGGAGAAATCAGGACTCCTGATTTTGACTAGCTCATAGGACTGGATTAGGATAATTGTTTGAGAAAATATGAAAATAATAGTAGGACTTGGAAATCCCGGACTTAAATATGCAGGCACCCGTCACAATATGGGGTTCTCAGCTATCTATGAATTGTCCGACAGATATAGAATTCAGCTGAATAAAAAAGAATGTAAGGCTGTAACCGGACATGGCATTATAGAGGGTGAGAAAGTGATCATTGCCCAGCCCCAGACATACATGAATCTGAGTGGTGAGGCTGTCAGAGCCCTTATGGATTTTTATAAATGCACTCCTGAAAATCTGATAATCATTTATGATGATTCGGATATGGATGTGGGAAGGATAAGGATTCGTAAAAAGGGAAGCGCCGGCGGACATAACGGGATTAAAAATATAATAGAACATCTGGGAGGAGATACCTTCGACCGGATTAAAATAGGAATCGGCAGCAGACCTGCGGACTGGGATATGGCTGATTATGTTCTCAGCCGACCTCAGAAAGAGGAACTTCCGCTTATAAGAGACGCCGTTGCAGATGCGGCATCTGCTGTGGAAGAAATAATAAAAAATGGTGCCGACTTAGCTATGAACAGATTTAATTAAGGTGTGGTTATGAATGCACTGACTGATACTGTAAAACAGTCATCAAGCCTTAACAGTGCAGCGTCGATGCAGTGTCCTGTAAATGTGTGGGGCATAACCAGAAGCGCGGTGCCATGTGCATCGGAGCTTATCAGGGGAAATAATACATTTTCGCTTGTGATTACTTATGATATGGCAAGAGCCGAGAAGCTGTGTCAGGATTATAAGTATTATGACAAGAATGTGTATCTCTATCCGGCAAAGGATGCGCTGTTCTATGCAGCCGATGTGCATGGAAATCTGACATCTGCCAAGAGGCTTGAAATTTTAAAAAGAATATACCGAAATGAACCAACGGTCATTGTGACCACCATTGAGGGAATAATGGATAAACTTCCTGATATGGTGTATTTCAGGAGACATGCATTTACGCTGGTGCAGGGGCAGGAAATTTCTACTGAGGAGATATGCTCCAGACTGGTGATGCTTGGATATGAAAATGTACCGGTGGTTGAGTCCAGAGGGCAGTTTTCTGTCAGAGGAGGAATTATTGATATATACCCCCTCACAGAAGAGTGCCCTGCTCGTGTTGAGTTTTTTGGTGATGAGATAGATTCCATCAGGTACTTTGATGAGAATTCACAGAGGTCTATAGAAGAGTGTACCAGTATAGAAATCTTTCCAGCCAGTGAATATGTTCTTAGTGACGATAGAATCCGACGTGGACTGGAGAAGATAGATAAAGAAACTGAAAAGGTTGCGGGTGCATTTAAAAAGAACTTCAAAACAGAATGTTATAGCAGACTGACTTCATATATCAGACATATCAAGGAAGAACTGCTGGAGTATAATTCAAAATCCGGACTGGATAACTTTGTGGGTTATTTCTTTGGAACCACAGTGTCTTTCGTGGACTATCTGCCGGAGTCTACCCCGGTGATCATAGATGAACCTGCACGAGTTTATGAAAGTGCAGTGGGTTATTCCAAAGAATTTACTGTTGCTATGACAGCCAGAATAGAAAACGGATATATACTTCCGGGGCAGGCTGACGTTCTTTACAATTATGAAGAGACTATCGCCAGACTTGTTAGCAGGAAACTCTATCTCTTTTCAGCATTTTACAGAAAAGAAACTGACTGGAACGAGAAGTCAAAGCTCTGTTTTGATACCAAGAGCGTGGTATCTTATCGTGGAGATATAAATGAACTGTTAAAGGATATCAGAGCCTGGAGAAAAGATGATTACAGGATAATTATAGTTTCTCCATCCAAAACCAGGGCAAAACGTCTGGTTGATAAATTCATTGATGAAGAAATTCCTGCATTTTTCTCTGAAAGCCGTTCGAGAGAACTTCAGCCAAGAGAGGTAATGGTTACAACCGGAGCCTTGACTGAAGGCTACATCGTAAGCGAAGCAAAGGCTGTTTTTATCAGTGAAGGCGAAATATTCGGTAAGGAAAATAAAAAGAAGAGAAGACTTCCTAAGAAGTATGAGGGAGAGAGTTATGCTTCTGTAAGTGATATCGGTGTCGGAGACTATGTGGTACATGAGAGACATGGTATCGGAATATATAAGGGTATAGAAAAAGTAAAAACCCTGGATGGAAGAGTTAGAGATTATATTAATATAGATTATGCAGGTGGTGGAAGGCTTTTTATCCCTGTGGAACAGCTGAGTCTTATAGGTAAATATTCAAATAAGGATTCGGCTAAGCCAAAGCTGAATAAACTTGGTGGGGAGACCTGGAACAGAACCAGAAGCCGTGTAAAGGCTCATATAGATAATCTGGCTGATGAGTTGATAGAACTCTACGCGGCAAGAAATAGTAAGAAGGGTTATGCTTTCTCAGAGGATACTCTCTGGCAGAAGGAATTTGAGGAATTATTCCTATATGATGAAACTCCTGATCAGCTAAGAGCTATTGAAGAAACGAAACATGATATGGAAAGTACCAAAATCATGGATCGTCTCATTTGTGGGGACGTAGGATTTGGTAAGACAGAGGTAGCCATCAGAGCTGCATTTAAAGCAGTGCAGGATAATAAGCAGGTGGCGTATCTGGTGCCGACTACGATTCTGGCAGAACAACATTTCCAGACCTTTGTAGACAGAATGAAGGATTATCCAATAAATGTGAGAATGCTTTCCAGATTCTGTACCACAAAAGAGAAAAATGAAATCATTCAGGGACTAAAGAATGGAAGTGTTGATATAGTTATCGGAACTCACAGACTGCTTTCTAAGGATGTGGAATATAAATCACTAGGCCTTCTTATAATCGATGAGGAGCAGCGCTTCGGTGTGAAGCATAAAGAGACTATCAAACAGATGAAAAATACTGTAGATGTTCTTACTCTTACTGCCACACCTATTCCCAGAACTCTTCATATGAGCCTTATAGGAATCAGGGATATGAGTCTTCTGGAGGAACCTCCTGTGGACAGAAGACCTATTCAGACCTATGTTATGGAATATGACAGGGAGATAGTGAAGGAAGCTATCAATAGAGAGCTTACCAGAGGCGGACAGGTTTACTACGTATATAACCGTGTAGATGACATAGCCAGAATAGCTCTGGAACTGAGGGAGATTCTGCCGGATGCGCGAGTGGAATATGCTCATGGTAAAATGAATGGCCGGGAGCTGGAGGATATCATGCATGCTTTTATAGCAAAGGAGATAGATATTCTCGTTTCCACTACGATCATTGAGACAGGGCTTGATATTCCAAATGTAAATACTATAATCATACATAATGCAGATAATTTCGGACTTGCCCAGCTGTACCAGCTGAGAGGGCGTGTTGGAAGATCTGACAGATCTGCTTTTGCATTTCTGATGTACCGAAGAGATAAGGTTATTAAGGAAGTGGCGGAGAAGAGACTATCTGCGATTAGGGAGTTTACAGAACTGGGATCAGGATATAAAATATCCATGAAAGATCTGGAGATACGTGGTGCTGGAAATATACTCGGAAGCAGCCAGTCGGGTCACATGGAGGAAATAGGATACGATCTCTATGTCAAACTCCTGAACAAATCCATCAAGTCAAAGCTGGGAGAGAAGGAAGAAGAGGACTTCGATACCACTATTGATATTCCGGTGGATGCTTATATTCCAGATGAATATGTAAGAAATGAATTCCTTAAGCTGGAGCTCTATAAGAGAATTTCCAGAATAGAAAACGAAGAGGATGTTGAAGATATTTCCATGGAAATGCAGGACAGGTTCGGAGAGATACCGAAAACTGTAGAGAGACTCATGGAGGTGGGACTCATCAGGGCGGCTGCCCACAGAACCTATCTGTCCCAGATAAGATTTGCGGATGGCTGGATGAACTATATACTTCAGGATCCGGGTAAGCTTCAGCTGGATAAAATAGATGGACTTCTAAAAAAATATAAAGGAAATATGAGACTCATCACAACCAAGCAGTCAGGATTTTCCGTGAAAACATCAGGAATGATTCAGGAAACCATGCTGGATAGTGTACGACAGGTGATTCAGGATGTAGGATCACTTCTGATAAAATAATCGTGCAAAGGAAAGGTTCTTTTGTCACATCCCAAAGAGGTAACAATGAATAAGAATGAAAAGAAAAGAATAAGCAATCGCGTGGCATATGTAATGATCTTGGTATTTATACTTTCTCTGACCGGATGCGGAAGACGTACTGAGGTTGTGGCATCCCCTGAGGATACGGTATTTACATTTGCCGGGGAAAATATATCTCTTGGCGAAGTATATCTCTATGCCAGTACAGTAAAAGAAGACTATGAATCAACCTATGGAAAAGGTATATGGGGCGTTGATATCTCGGTTACCAGAGATGAAAGCGCAAATATGGAAGACCTGACCAGGAGAGATATCATAGAAAATATAGTTCACGTGAAGCTTCTTGAGTCCCGGGCTGCCACCATGAAGATAGCTCTGTCTCAGGATGAGGCTTCTGAGGTCAGTTCACAGACAGATGCATTTTATGAGAATCTTACCGATGAGCAGATCAAGGATATGGCACTGGATTATGAAATGATTCACCAGGTCATGCAGGAAAATGCACTTGCCAGAAAGGTTTACAATCAGATAATAGATGAAGCGGATATAGAAGTTTCAGACGAGGATGCAAGAGAGACTACATTTTATGATCTGTTCTTTGAGTGCTATAGTGTAGCTTCTAACGGCGATGTAACAGGATTTTCAGAGGATGAAAAAGACGCGCAGTATGAAAGAGCGCTGCAGGCTTACAATACTCTTATAAATCCTATAGAAAGCACCTACAACGATGGTACGTCAGATTCAAATACTCAGAGTACCAATGTTGAAGGTCTGGCAGAATATTATGGACTTCATAATTCAGCCTACTATACCATGACACCTTCGGAAATAGAAGGAATATATGGTAAGGAAATATGCGAAAGTATATATGGTCTGGAGGATGGTTCCTACAGCCTTGTAATGGAATCTGATTATGGCTATCATATCTTCTTCATGAAAGCGCTGACTGACAGAGATGCTACCAATGAGAGAAAGAACGAACTGATAGTCAGCAAGAGAAGAAAGTATATGGACACTCACTATGAGGAGTGGCTAAAGAACGCGGATCCGGACTTCAGCTATGAAAAATCAGTTGATTTCGCGGTGTATGATTCGATACAGTTTTAATTGTTTTTCATTATTATATCACCGAGTACCTCTACCATAGGCTCCAGGCTTTCAAGGTCTGAAGGCAGGTTGGAGCAGACTACCAGCATAAATGGATGTCCCGTAGTGGGATATACTATACCAGCGTCGTGAGACGAAGAATAACGATTTTCACATATCCACCCGGCCTTTGACTGGGTGGTATATTTTTTTAGTGAGTAAACTGAAAAAATAGGTGACTGATTCGGGGATTCATACCAGTGCTTTATCTTTGCTCCATTTGCATCGGCATTGAAATAATAATAATCTGTTATCCAGAACTTAGCCATATCACGGGCTGAAATGTGTGGATAGTTATATACCATTGATGGCTCATTTATATCCAGCTCTTCGCAGAGGTCAAGGAGAAATTCTCTTCCATAGGTGCGACGGTAGCTGCTGTACAGCTTATTGTCGGAATTCATAATGATCTCTGTCATAGTTCTTTCGTTCTTTTCAATCATCTCAGGTCTTGCCTCGGTCAGAGCGGCTATATAGGGACCTTTTATCGCACTTGCCGAATAGTATTTCTGGTCGATATTGTAGGTTATTCCATCACCTGTATAAAGATCCATGGCAACAAATGAGATACTGTAACGGTCGTTTTCAGTAACCTCTTTTATGGTATCAAATATAATCTTTCTATCGCTGAAAGGAGCGTCGTAATTACCCATTCCTACGAGACTCAGGGCTTTTACATTTAATGAACCTGCATATGAATTAGCGTTTCCGGCTTCTTCGGATGAGGTATCAGGTTCAGGAACTTCGCTAAGCCTTGATAAAAGAAAATCTTTTGTAATGAGAACACCCTTATCATTAAAGGTCATATACTTATCGTTCAGATATACGACTCCTCTGGCAGGTGTACCGTCATCATAGAGATAATACTTTTCACCAAGCAGAGTCAGCCATCCGGTATGAAGAGAACCGTCACTATTCAGGTACACATTCTTTCCATTTACTCTGTTCCATCCGGTGAGCAGCTTTCCACTGTCACTGAAATATCGGGTAGCTCCGTCGATAAAAAGCGAACCCGTTACGGCAGAACCATCCTTTTTGAAATAATAGGTGGTGCCGTCTATTTTCTTCCAGCCTTCATTTGTGCTTCCGTCTTCATTTCGGTAGATTCTTCGACCATCACTTGTGCTCCATCCGGACTTCGGCGCATCGTATGAATCTGAATTGGAGAGATTCGTAGCAGTGGTAACTTCGGTTTCAGTGGATGTATCTCTTCTTCGGTCGTAAACTTCCGGAAGCACCAGATCTATAATACCATAGATAAATACTCCGACAAGGATGCATAATAATACAGTTGTAAGCAGTTTTTTATTCATGCGCAAGAACCCCCCTTTGTTACCATATTTTAATTCTGTCTTCAGGAGCGAGATACATGAGATCTCCTTCTTTAATGTTATAGGTTTCATAGAACTCATCAAACTGCTGACA
>CACZOE010000237.1 GCA_902782695.1 uncultured Lachnospiraceae bacterium
CATACTTGATGCGCATTTGTTAAAGCCGTCAGATGATTTTAATAAGTTGCCGGAAACATATGTTATTTTTATCACTGAGAATGATGTGATCGGTGATGACATGCCGATATATACAATAGAAAGGCAAATTATAAATACAGGGAAACCATTTAATGATGGAACGCATATTATGTATGTAAATGGTGATAATAAAGATGCATCTACAGAATTGGGAAAGTTAATGCATGATTTCTTTTGTACTGATGCAGAAGATATGAATTATAAGGAGTTGGCAGAAAAAGTCAGGTATTTTAAGGAAGATGAGGAAGGGGTGAAGAGTATGTGTAAAGTACTTGAAGATATGAGAAATGAAACAGCCTGGAGAACTAAGGTTGAGAGTGTACTTCGTTGGCTGGATATGGGGCTTTCCCATGAGCAGATAGCAAAGGGCGAAGGGCTAACTGTTGAGCAAGTAGAAGAAATAGCCGGGCAGAAAAGCGCATAATAAGTTCTGACGTCATATTGACGTCAAATGTGAATGGGTGGTGGCGTCATTTTGGCGTCACCTTTTTTATACAGATAACTTGAGGTTATAGGGCACTGCCCTACTCCGGATGCCATAGGCAGACGGCTTGCCGGGAGTTGCTACTGCAACATTTGGCGTATCCTGTTATCGGATTTTCTTGTGGTGGAGCAAAATTTATCGGGGGCGAACATTGCAGTGTTTTCAGGTATTTGAAGCATGTTCGACACCGAACATTTTAAGAAGATAGGTTTGCAATAGAAAATTAGAGCTTATTTGAAAATAATCGCCCCCGAACAATCCAGTATTTACAAGGGTTTGCGGATGTTCGGGGGCGAACATCAAATTGATACGACAATTTATCTGGTTATGGTGAACTCACATACCCATTCGCCATTAAGTGGTAAAGGCTGATCGGCCTTCTTTCCTCCTTCAAATTGGCTGATCGTTAAGCGGTACTTCCCGGCAGGAAGATCTGAAGCAGGATACAATATCTGTGCTTCTCCGTCTGTGAGCAATACTGTATCAGTACTTTGATCCTTGGCAACTATATTATCTGATGAATCCATGATACTAAAATTTTTAAGCCTGATAGTGTCAAATTCACTATAAGGTACAGCTTGTGGATTAATAACGGTCATAGTAATCAAAATACTATCTTTAGTCACATCCGCAGTGACATTGATCTCGTCGGTCGCATTCTCATAAGAGGTACCAACAACCGCTCCGTTCCAGCTGAAGATGTCCTTAAAGAAACCAGTCATGGTACCCGATGCTGCTAAAGCGGTGATACCGGTTATGCAAACACATGCAGCGATTATTGCGGCAGCAATACGTGGTGTGCGGAACAGCTTTATCTTGTGTGTTGCAGAGTGTGATGATTCACTGTCAGCGATATACTTAGGGTTTATTCCTCCTATAGCGTTAAGTAACTTCTGTTCGTTCATAGACTATAACCTCCTTTGATAAGATACTCTTTTAATTGTTCCCTCATTCTGAAGAGCATTGATTTTACTTTACTTTGCGAAAACCCGTATCGGCGGCAGATATCCTGGATCGGTTCAAAATACCAGTAGCGCCTAATGAATACATTACGTTGTTCTGTTGAGACCGTACCCAGGAAGCCATCGATCAATTCTGTCAGGTATTGTTCATCATAATCCGATTCGGGATCTTTACCTGCCGGGATGCATTCCTGAATTTCCTGGGTAAGTTCGCAGTATATTGCATGCCTCTTTAGGCGGTTATCATTTTTGATCCGGTCCAGAGCCAGGTTTCTGATAATTTTTCCCATAAAGGCGAACAGATAATTCCTGGGCTCTTGTGGTGGAATCATATTCCATGCCTTAAGATAGGTATCGTTTTCGCATTCTTTTGCGCTTTCTATATCATTAAGGATATTGTTTGCAATATGTCTGAGCCTTGCACCGTATTTGTTGGCGCTTTGCGTTATGGCTTCCTCATTCCTTGATAGATAGAGCTCTATTATTTCATTGTCGTTCAAAAGATTTCCTCCTTTCAGTCCTTTGTAAGGCCTTCAACCTATATAACGACATTTGTATGTGATTGGTTGTATAAATTGTGACATCATTATATACTAAAGCTAATAGGGGTATACTATCTGCAAGAGGAAGGCGCTTTGGCGTATACCGTGGTCGACTGCATTAAACATCCAATAGAATAAAGGAGCAAAATGAATCTGACGTCAGTAGGGTATTATAAGGAGATGCCTCAAGGAAAAGAATCCGATCCATCGATATACGAGTTTATAAATAGAGGGGAACCACAACTCAAAGAGAAAATATGCGCTTATCTGGATGAGGGCATTGTGGTTATAGTCTGTCCGGGAGTAACCAGGGATATCGTTGATGAAAATGCCGGGCCTACCGGAACCGGAAGCGCATGTACAGATGGCACATGGTTGTGGCCTGATGATCTTAGTTATTATGTAAGTAAATATAATATTTCTATTCCAGAGGCTTTTTTAGAAACGATGAAGGTAAATAATTGGAAGAATTCCGGAGAAAAGTTGAATTTAGCTGACGAACCGTTATTTATTGATGGAGAAATTGTAATACCATAGTGGAAACAGGCGCTGGTTTTAGAGAGGATGCCACGAAATGATCGATATGACATGTAACATTATACCCTATGTTGGAATAGGAAATATTAAGCTTGGTATGAGTATTGAATCAGTCCGTAGTTTTCTGAAAGAGCAGCATATCAGGTTTGATCAGTGGGTTGAGCCTAATAAGGGGATGGATCCGGAAATCCCTTGGACGTTCATACGGATTGAGAAATCAATAGTATTGACGTTTGTTGAAGGTGTTCTCTTTGAGATATTTCTTGAGAATAAGTATCGTGGGAAATTACCTAACGGTATTAGTGTTGATATGAAGATGACTGATGCTAAGCAGATCGATCAAACTCTGGAATACAATGATGATGAGG
>CACZOE010000238.1 GCA_902782695.1 uncultured Lachnospiraceae bacterium
AACCTTACCCAGACACCTCGTCATCTCTTCAAATTCATCCCTATACATTGCATCATAGGCAGGAGATACTGTTATAAGCATCTTTGCTGCTACCCCGTTATAGGTCTGAAGGTACCTTCTCATGAATCTGTAAATGATACTGAAGTGATCATAGTCAACCCACAGAGCACCGGTATCTGTACCATCACCGTCGAGACCCTTGCTGATAAGTTCGAAGTTATCGGCAAAGAGTGCGCCACCAACTGTTGACTCGTCATTACCATAGAATGCACAGCCCTGACCACCTGTCTGCTTAACATGCTCAAGTGCCATATCTGCCTTACGGAAGAGTTCCTCGTATACATCACCCTGGTTAGGAACGAATACTACACCGATGGATATTCCGAGAGATATTCTCATATCTTCTCCTACCAGTTTCTTTGCAGACTCGGATATCTGCTCATTTACTCTCTTATAAAGTCTGGTAAATGAAACTCTGTCATTTACGCCCTTTATGAAGCAGACGAACTCGTCCCCACCGAGCTGTCCCTTGATGTCCTCAGGTGCTGTATTTTCATTAATAGCATCTGCACATTTCTGAAGGAGCTGTCCTCCTACATCATAACCATATACATCATTAAATATTTCAAAGTTATCCAGATTGATAAGTATCAGAACGCCGCTCTCACTCTTGCAGGCGTGTCTTAATTTCTGAATAAAATCTGTCTTTTCAGCAAGTCCCGTTAACTTGTCAAAATCGTCCTCATCATAATAATTTAGTGAATCGTTCATGAAGCCCCCTTACTCCAAATCATTGGAAATATATAGTTTATTGCCTTACCGTTAATTATATGACATTTTTTTATTATATACCACTAATATTTTTCAAATTATCCAGGTTTTTTTGTAATTTTTTTATATTTTTTCGGACGAAAAGGGTTCTAAATCCCTATTCCACCGATTTGAGTGATTCGGCCATATTTATATGCTCCAGTTTAATGCTCATAAATGCATTTACGATGATGGTAAATATAAAGGTCATTATAGCACTTATCACATAGCTGACAGGCAGAATCCTGGTCTTGAAGGATACCATGTCCACGATCAGCTGGCTCATTATAAACTTATGGAAAAGTATACCTAGTCCCAGTCCGAAGATAACACCTATTGCCGTAAGCGCTATATTTTCCCGGAAAACATAGGAAGATGTCTCCCTGCGGAAAAATCCCAGAACCTTGATGGTTGCTATCTCACGTATTCTCTCTGTTATATTTATATTTGTCAGATTATATAGAACTATGGCTGCGAGTCCGGCTGCGGAAATAATTACTACAAGAACTATATAATCCAGCCTGCTCATCATCTGAGACATTCTGACTTCCATCTCTTCATATAGCAGGATGTTGGTTATATTATCATCCCTGCCAATCTCAGCCTGAAGTTTAAAGCCATCTGCTCCTTCAGGGAAATTTATAAATGCGGCATTTATCTGAGGATCATCCTTCAGCTGCTCTTTAAGAGTATCCATTGACATGAACACATAATTATATACATGGTTTTCAAAAACAGCGGCCACCCTAACATGCAGCTCTTCCATTTCTTCATTTCTGAAAGTGATCTCATCACCGACACCTACTCCATACCTCTCGGAAAGCGCATTACATATATATGCCTCACCCCTCTTCGGGAAGCTGAGAGGACGCTGCTCCATATCATGGAAATTCATATAGTCACTGATGGTGTCTGCATTCTCAGGCACTATCAGCGTAACCTCTTTTATCTTCTCCCCTGCAAGCATGTCCCAGGAAGACTGGTTCAACAGCAGATAACTGTCTGCCTTTTCTTTCAGAATGTCTTCTGTATGCTGGGGAAGAACTCCATCCTTTATATCCTTAAGCGTAGCAGACGCATCTGCGGTCAGTATCTCTTCATACTGCATGGATGCAAAACCTGCTATAGAATCCCTGATTCCCAGACCGGCCAGAAGTAGTCCTGTACATCCTCCTATACCTATTACCATCATGAAGAATCTTCCCTTATATCTGAGAAGATTTCTTATGGATACCTTCTGAAGGAATTTCAGATGATTCCAGATAAAAGGAACATACTCCAGAAATACTCTCTTTCCGGCTTTTGGTGCCTTCGGTCTCATCAGACTTGCTGCAGTCTCTGACAGTTCGTATCTGACTGAAATCCAGGTGGTTCCAAGCGAACATATAATCGATGTAAGCATCGAAAGACTGGCCAGCTTTATATCGAAAATGTAACTTATCGGAAGTGCATGATACATCAGCTGGAAGGTATGCCAGATAACCGTTGGGAAGAGTATGATTCCTCCACTGTAACCTATCAGACAACCGAGAACAGAAGCACTTCCTGAGTAAAACATATACTTTCCCATAATGGTTCGCTCTGAATATCCCAGTGCCTTAAGAACTCCTATCTGAGTACGCTGTTCTTCCACCATTCTGCTCATAGTGGTAATGCAGACAAGCGCAGCTACCAGAACAAAAAATACAGGAAGCACCTTTGCAACCTGAGCAACTATTGCAGAGTCATTATCAAAACAGGCATAACCTATATTAGTATTTCTTTCTAGCAGATAGGTGTCCGGTTTTTCCACATCGGCAAGTTCAGCCCTAGCATCTGCTATCTCTTTCTCAGCATCAGCTATTTTTTCATCAAATTCCTTTACTCCGTCCTCGTACTCCTTCAGACCGTCTTCGTACTCTTTTTTACCATCTTCGTACTCCTCAAGACCGTCCTCATATTCCTTCTCACCATTGGCATATTTTCTTTTGCCATCATTATACTCGGCAAGACCTTTCTGATATTCTCTCTTGCCGTTATTATATTCATCCAGTCCATCCTGATATTTTTTAAGTCCTTTTTGATATTCCTTCAGACCTTTCTGATAATCTTTTTTACCCTGCTGGTACTCAGCTAGACCTTTCTGATAATCCTTCTTACCCTTGTTCAGTTCCGTCCTGGAAACATCCAGTGCCTGCTGATTTTTAGCTATCTCAACCTTTCCCGCTTCTATCTGGGCCCGGGCAGCTTTAAGCGTGGCACGCGCAGTTTCTATCTCAGCTCCAGCCTGAGTGAGAGCAGCCTGCTGATCTGCCGGCAGATAATCCCACATTGGTGTTGCCTGCTCCATCTGAGCATTGTATTCCTTTTCTTTTTCAGCAAATGCAGCCTCCTGAGCTGTGAGTGCTGCATCATTTGCATCCAGCTCAGCTTTTGCAGCATCCAGCTGACTCTGACCTGCTGCCAGCTGCTTCTCGCCGTTCTTTATGGTTTTATCGGCCTTCTTCAGTTTTTTATCAGCCTTCTTTAATTCCTTTTCTGCTGTTTCCAGCTTCTTCTTTGCCTTATCTAGTTCCCTTTTTCCTTTTGTGATCTCTGACTCAGCATTACTTAGCTCGGACGCAGCATTACTTAGTTTATTTCCTGCAGTGTTCAGCTTCTTCTTTGAATCATCCAGAGTTTCCCTGGCATCAGTAAGTTTTTCCTCTGCATCATCCAGTTCTTTTTTACCGTCATCCAGCTCTTTTTTTGCATCGGATAGTTCTTCTTCGCCTTCCTTTTTCTTATCAGCCAGCTCCTTTTCGCCGTCAGCTATTTCCTCCTCAGCTTCAGCGATTATCCTGTCATATCTGGCATTTGCCACACTCTCTGCCAGATCCTCCCAGGTCTTCTTCTTAGCCTTCATATATTCCTTATAATCCTTGGAATATATCTCTAGATCATGATCAAAGCGTACAAAGATTTCTGTATATACTTCGCTGTCAAATGCACCCTTTGGAACATAAATAAATCCATCTACCGAACCTGTTCCGATAGATGTGGTACCTCTTTCAAAATTTATGTAATATGAAGAATCAACCCAGCCGACTACCGTAAATTCCCTAACCTTTAGCATATCAAGAGTATCCTCTTCATTTGAGTCAAGAACCTGAAGCTTCTCACCAACCTCAGGAATATCACCCAGGACCGAATCTACCACACATTCATTTTCCTTTTCAGGAAGACGTCCTTTTACCAGCTGGACCTTGTTTATATTCTCAGGAAGAGAGTGAGTTCTAAGAATGATTTCTGTATCCGAAGAATCCTCTTCATCATGAACTGCCTGATATATGGCATCCAGTGTGTAGGAACCCTCGGCATGACGTACATCTTTCTGTTTACGAAAAGCCTCCAGGTCTTCCTCCTCCCATCCAAGCGTTGAAACCAGGCGATAGTCAAACAGCTGATTCTCCTGAAAATATATATTTACAGTATGCACAATGGCAGGAGTGGTAATCCTGACACCAGAAAAAAAGCCGACTCCCAAAGCTATTATTGCAAAGATTGCAAAAAATCTTCCGAAAGTCTGCTTTATCTCCCTTAATGTAGTTTTGTGCATCATGTTTTTCATATAGTATGGTACCCTACCATTCAATCTCAGAAATATCTACCGGATTGTCATTCAGCTTTATACTGGAAATAGTTCCGCTCTTTACCTTTATGACTCTGTCTGCCATAGCCGTAAGTGCCTGATTATGTGTGATAACTATTACTGTCATTCCCGTCTTGCGGCAGGTATCCTGAAGAAGCTTCAGAACCGCTTTTCCTGTATTATAATCAAGAGCACCCGTCGGCTCGTCACAGAGAAGCAGCTTCGGATTTTTAGCAAGTGCTCTCGCTATTGCAACTCTCTGCTGCTCACCACCGGACAGCTGAGCAGGGAAATTCTTCATTCTTTCCTCAAGTCCTACCTCAGAAAGCACCGTAGCTGCATCTGCAGGCTCTCTGCATATCTGTGCCGCCAGTTCCACATTTTCAAGGGCAGTCAGATTCTGCACCAGGTTGTAAAACTGAAATACAAATCCCACATCATAGCGCCTGTAGGCTGTCAGTTCTTTTTTCTTATATGTGGAGATATCATTTCCATCGATGATTACATGACCTGAAGTCATGGTATCCATTCCACCGAGGATATTCAGGATAGTAGTCTTTCCCGCTCCGGATGCTCCAACGATAACACAGAACTCACCCTTCTCTATCTCAAAATTCACATCCCTCAGGGCATGAATCTCCACCTCACCGGTTTTATATATTTTTTTTACATTTTGAAATTCTATATAAGAGCTCATATCTTCTCTTCCTTCTGAACCAGCTGATGCTAGTCTCCCAGCATCGTAGCCCAGTACTGCTTCATTTTCTTATCGTTAAGTTTTGTCGTATCCAGATTCACCTCTTTAAGAGTGAATGGATCCTTGTCTTTCTTTCGTGCAAATGTAAGAATCGTCACCAGTCCATTTGGATTTTCCATTACTTCACTTCCAAATGTAACCTTCTTCACGCCTATACCGGTGACCGTTATCTCACGCTTGTCACCCTTATCTGTTACACTGTATTTCTGGATTCCTTCTTTTTCAGCATTTTTTATAATTATCCTGAGAGGTTTCCCATTCTCTGCATTCTGATCCAGCAGCTCAACTGCTGCATGTCTGGTGAACTCATCTTCTGTATACACGAGAGCCTCTCCATACTGAGTCACTGCCTGTCCCGCAGTTACCAGAAGCATCACCCAGGCAAATGCCGTAAGCAGCATACATATCAGACCGGGCGCTATCCTTCCCTTGACCACTTTGCTTCTGTACAGCGGATAAAAAACTCCCAGCACCAGTGCAAAGACAAGGAGCATCACCTTCCTTGATTCCAGCACAAATACCATTACTGCATCGAAAACCAGAACAATTGTAAGCACCATTATTCCCAGAGAAATGTATTTCAGATTATGAGGTATATCATAGTTCGGCATTCTTGTGGTCTGTATGATCATAAAAACAAGAAATGCAAATGCCAGATACGTCAGAATTTCTGTGACCAGAAGTATTTTCGCCCTCTCCTTAGTCTTCTCATTATCCGACTTGGATAGAGTCTTCTTCATCTGCTCCTCAGACATTCTGAAAGCATTCTTCTCTATCTGTTCATCCCATTCAGCAGCCTGACCACCTACATAAGAAGTATTGGTTCCACTTCTGGAATAATCATTTGACAGATGCTTCTTCTCCTC
>CACZOE010000239.1 GCA_902782695.1 uncultured Lachnospiraceae bacterium
TAATACTAAAATCACAACTATATCTGATGAAACATTTTGGGAGGAAGATAGTGCCGCTTTTCCGAACAACTTAAATGAAATACTGTTGTTATCTGGCACATCAGCAACAGAAATAAAACTAAAACCTACAGATTCCTTAAAACAACAATATACTCTAATGGAAAGTGCTACCATGATTTCGGGCTCATTAAAGGTTCATCTTCCTTTAAATATAAAGAGTATTGGAAATTATGCATTTTGTGGAAGAAAGCATTTTGTATCTTTATGTGTTGGTGGTAAAGAAAAAGATAAAGAATGTGCTTCTTGTGAAGGCAAAGATGGAATGATAAATCTGTTAGGTAAGGGTGATTTTGAAGGCAAATTAGAAAGCATAGGAGCTTTTGCTTTCTCGTCGTGTGGATATTATAAAGAAGGTCTTGATGATGAAGGAAAACAAAAGGTTGATGTAGAAGGTATAAAAGAAGTTCGGATGCCTAATAATGTGACTAAAATAGGTGCTAATGCTTTTGATAATAATCTTCGCTTGGAAAGAGTGAAACTTTCAACACGTATAGATACCATTCCGGATTCGTGTTTCCGAGCTTGTGCAGCTTCATATAATCAGCCTCTTTACAAAGAAGATGGTCAGCCTGATCTTGATGCTAATGGAGCTCAGAAGACGGAGCTTCTGAAGTTTGGTTTGAGAGTAATAAATATAAATCAAGTTACTCTTTTGGAAAACATAGAAGCGAATGCATTCTATGGTGACAGCTATCTGAATCTGGATCAGACTATTGATTCGCAAGATTTTGATAAAGATAAAGACGTTTCTAAAGATAGTTTTAATTTTCCGTCTAGCTTAACTAAAATAGATAATTATGCATTTTATGGCGTAAAGGAAACCCAAAGAGTTAAATTTAATTCTGCTATCAAAACAATCGGTGCTTATGCATTTGCAGGTACTTCCGAGAATGATCAAGATAGATCTGGTTTTGAAGATATGGATTTCTCAAGAACAATAAATCTTTCTGAGATAGGAGATTGCTGTTTTGCTTTTTCTAATATTTCAAATGCAGATTTGACAAAGTCTAAGATAACAAATATAAAAATGATGACATTTGCAGGGTGCCCTAAATTAGATGATTTTGCAGGACCAGATTCCCTTGAGTTAATTGGCGAACAGGCTTTTGCTATGTATAATGACTATTCATTTAGGCTTGAGCCAGAGTACTCTATTAGTAGAGTGTCGTTCCCAGTGACGGCATATCCTAGCAAAACGATGTTTAGCGGAAGGGCAATCCGGAATACAACGATAACTATTACTCAAGGAGAATATGCAGATACTCCGTTTATTCTTCCTATGGGACAGAAAAAAAAGCTTAAGCAAAAAGCGTTTAGTAATGATGAATTAAATAATAATGTTGAGTTTAAAGTGATTGACTTGCAAGGGAATGAGTATAAAATCGATGACTCGAATTCGGGAAAATATTTTAAACCTGAAATTAGTGGTGGAACGATCTTCCTTACAGGTGGAGATGGAACTGGTGGTGATACAACTATCAATATTGTGGCAACTTTTGATTTTGATAATACAGATGATTTAAAATCTGCAAATGCAAAGATAAGAGTTCATATTGATAAAATAGACTTAAAAACGTTATCTTTGGATGAGACTGTTTTACAGAATTGTTCCTTGGAAACGGATAATAAAGGAAGAATCATAACTTCTAATTATACTGTTTATGTTAATTCTGGTGTAGCTTCTGCTCCGGAAGGTAGTAATCTCATTACTTTAGGCGCAAATATTACACCTGGAAATGTTACTCACAAAGTGGATTGGACTTCGAGTGATGATGATGTATTAGCGCCAAGCGGTGAGGTTGAAAATCATATAGCAACTGATGCGTTAGGGGCTTCTGATCCAGATGGTATATTTACGTCAAAGAAATCGTTTAAGGTTTTAAAAGAAGGAGAAGTTAAAGTTAATGTTGGTTATGAGAGTAAATTAACAACTATTGTTGTTAAAGTTGTAAATCCAATAACAAGTATTGGATATACTATTAAATCTTTAGGTGATAAGCAGGCTTATGAGGTTGATTTGCTATCAGGTAAAGAAGATAAAATAAATACTTCTCTTACTTACAATGATGAAAATGCAAAATATAAAGATATGGTACTGTTTTCTTCGAGTGATGAGAATGTGCTGACTGTAGATAACACTGATAAAGTAACTGCGAAAAAACCAGGTACAGCTATTGTTACCATGAAAGCTGCTACAGGAAGCACTTATGCAAATGTTACATATAATGTAAAAGGAACAAATGCTGAGATTAATCCATCTGAAATTACTATCGACGGTCTAGATCACATGAATGTTGGGGATACAAAAAAATATGTGGCACAAATTGTACCTTCATCAGCAAACAAGGATGTGTTATGGACTATTAGTGATCCTGATGGCACATATGCTACGCTTGAGGTGAAAAATGGAGATGCTTATGTTACTGCTAAAAATAGCGGAGGCGGACAGTGTCAGATATATTTGACTGCAACTTCAAAAAAGAATCCTGTTGTCACCGCGCAATACATAATTACAATATTCCAGCCTGCTACATCAATTGGATTTGTTAAGTCAAACTATCTCACAAGTATTGATAGAGTTGAGACAGTAGCAATACAGAATAACGCTGAAGCTACAGACGGAATTATCAGACTTCCTGCAGAATCTCAGGAAAGTATTACTTATACATCAAGTAATTCTTCAGTTCTTCAGGTAAGTGCTGATGGTCAGACATTTGCTGATACATGTACAACAAGTGGTTACTTATACTTCAAGGGTGTTGGTAAGGGAACAGCAAACATTCTCGCATCAACAGAGAGCGGATGCAGTTCATCAGCAACTGTTGAAGTAGTTGGAAGCCCAATCGTAAATCTTAAGTTTGCTGAAGAAAGTAAGAAGGTTCCTGTTGGTGGAACAGCTCAGCTCGTAGTTGTTAAGGAGCCTGCTGATTCTGATGAAGCTATAGCATTTGAATCAAGCGATCCTACTACAGTTGCTGTAGATCAGCTCGGAAATATAACTGCTCTTAAGAAGGGTGTTGCAACAATTACTGTTAAATCAACTATCGAAGCATTCGGAATCAAGGCAGTAGCTATTAATGTTGAAGTAATTGATGATGTTACTCCTGGAAAAGACATAGATCTTGATGGAACTGTATATACATTCAATCAGGATGGTACAGTTACTTACAAGGCAACAACAACTGCTGGAATTACAGACTTTATACTACCTGATGCTGTTACAGTAAATGGTGAGGCTTACAAGGTATCAGCTATTGCTCCTGGAGCATTCAAGGGCAACAAGACTATGACAAGTGTAACAATGCCTGAAAGCGTTAAAGTTATTGGTGCAAGTGCATTTGAGAATTGTCCAAAGCTTGCTACAGTAACAGTTGGTGCTGGAGTTACTACTATCGAAGCAAACGCTTTCGCAGGATGTAAGAAGCTCACAACACTTACTATTGGCGATAATGTAACAACTATTGGAAATAACGCATTCAAGAATTGTAAAGCTCTTACAACAGTTACAATACCTAAGAAGGTTAAGACTATCGGAGCAAATGCATTTGCTGGATGTAAGAAACTTAAGACTGTTATCTTCAAGACTACTAAGCTTACAAAGATAGGTAAGAAAGCATTCAAGACTATTAAGAAGGGTGCTACATTCAAGTGTCCGAAGAAGAAACTTTCAAAGTATAAGAAGCTTATAAAGAAGTCAGGAGCTCCTAAGAAGGCTAAATATAAGAAGGGCTGATAGGTTCCGGACAGATTAAATAAGGTGATTATGACTATGGGCGTCGGTTTATCCGGCGCCCATTTTATCATGGTGTATAGTACTTCATTTTAAGTTTGCTATTGTTTGAAGCGTATATTTGTGTTAAACTCATGTGGTGGGAATTGTTCCCTGAAGGGTAAAA
>CACZOE010000240.1 GCA_902782695.1 uncultured Lachnospiraceae bacterium
AAAAGGTTGGGTATGCTAAACTTCTTAAAATAGTTAGAACCTATAGAAATTCTCAGGAAGTAATAGATATTGCGGGAGGCTTTATACAGAAGAATAAAGAACAGATAGAAAAGGATCTTATTTCAGGGAAAAGTATTAATGATCCTGTTATTATCTATACATATGATGGAACAAGGAAAAAGAAGAATGCAGATAATAAGAGCGGTGTGAGTTATGAAATGGCTCATGCGGTAGAAAAAGCTTTAGAGCAGATTATTGCTTTCAACAGAGAAGAAAGCAAACCTGAAAAATCATCGATATTATTACTTGGACGTTATGCTTTTGATGGTGATATTCTTGAAAGATCTGGATTATTTGAATATGTAAGACATGGAAATAAAATAAAATCAGTAAAATATCCATTTCTTAATATATCTTTTATGACTGTTCATTCATCGAAAGGTCTAGGGTATGATAATGTCATTATCGTAAATGGTAGAAATGAGATTTATGGGTTTCCGTCCAAGATAGAAGATGATCCTGTATTATCATATGTAATAAAAGAAGATCATTCAATTGATTATGCAGAAGAAAGAAGACTCTTTTATGTTGCTTTGACTAGGACAAAAAATCGAGTGTTTATTATTGCCCCAGAGAAGAATCCATCTGAGTTTTTGCTTGAGATTAAAGATGATTTTAAAAATGTTGTATTAAAGGGTGAATGGAATACTGATCCTAGTGTTTATCAGTTTAATAGAAAAAGTTGTCCTATTTGTGGATATCCTATGCAGCTAAAGTATAAACCGGCATTTGGACTCAGATTATATATTTGTACAAATGAACCGGAAATATGTGGATTCATGACAAATGATTATAAATCGGGAAAGCTTTCTGTAATAAAATGTGACCGATGTAGAGATGGATATCTCATAGTTAAACTTGGAAAAGAAAAAGAATATGTACTTGGATGTACAAATTATAAGAAAGATGGAACTGGATGTTCCAGACTTATGAGTAGAAAATATTTCTATGATTATATGGGTATTAAGGATGATAAAATTGCTGAACCTAAAAAGATTATAAAAGGAATAGATATTAAGCTTAACTCATCTGATGATAATAAAATTGATGGTAATCTTAATCTATACGATAAAACAACTAAAGAATCTGATGACAAGTTAAAGAATAAGGCATCTAAATATATTAGAAAAATTACAATAACAAAACCGGATATAAAACCTGTTTTATATAAAAATAAAAATCTGAATAATATTATTGTAATTATACTTCAGTGTGTTTCTGATGTTAGTGAGATAAGGTATTACGGTATTTCAACATTTCTGGATATTTTTAGAGGGAGTGAAAATAAAAAAACAATTAAAGCTGAATTTTATCAACTTGAAGCTTATGGAAAGCTAAGATATGTAAAAAGAGAAGATCTTAAATATATTATAGAATGGCTTATCAAAAATGGTTATTTGCTTCAGACAAAATCATATTATCCAGTGTTACATCCGACATATAAAGGAATGCACTATAATGAAAATGTAAATGAAAGAATACTACTAAAATTAAAGGAAGAATTGGAGAGAGAAAAAATTGGTTAAACCTGAAGATATTGATTACCAGGTCGATGAGGTAGAAAATACAGATATTAAAGATATTATATCTATGTATGATGATAGTATATTAATCTTTGTTGGCATCTCATTTCATTTAGAAGATAAAAAGTGTGAATATGTAGCGTTGCTTCAGTACAAGGAATACAAAAAAGTTATACAAGGTGAAGCCACAGCAAAATCAACAGCAGAATCATATTTAAAAGGACTAGATGCTGCAATTGATAGTATTAAAGATGGTAATAGAATTATATTGGTAAATCACTGTTATATAGGAATAAAAAATGGATTTAAATCAAAAGGGCCTAATGGTGAATTTACAAATACTGTGCTTCAAAAAATAAAAGACACAAATTGTAAATTTACAGAATGTGTCTTTCTGGGAGGCGCTGGCAAGATTAATGATTACATATATCAGTTTACTGAACAGCTCGAAAGAAAAGTAAAAAAAGAAAAGATACATAAGAAAAAAGTCGGCGAATATAGAGTTAAAGTATATAATGAATGTATTGATGATGTGATAAAAATTCTTAAGGAAAATAAAGTGGATTCAGATATAATTGGTCGAGTTATAGGATTAAAGAAAGATTATAACAAATAATAATTCTTGAATCGAATGGGCTGTTCTATAAAGAATATAATAAAATTAGAGATGTAAATAGAACGGGGGACGCTTTATGAGTAAGTTTGAATTAATACACGCTTCATGTGCTGATCAAGAAGTTGATGTGGTAGTGAATGCTGCGAATAGAGGCTTAATGGCAGGTAGTGGTATCTGTGGCGAGATATTTGATAGAGCAGGATTAAATGAACTACAAAAAGCTTGTAGTGAATATAATACACCTCGTAATGATGGGGATGCTGTTATGACTCCAGCGTTCAATATGAAGAATGCGAAAGTTATTATTCATGCAGTTGGTCCCGATTTTAGGGTTACACCTACTGCATTCAAGGAATTGTTTGAAGCGTATTATAATTCTTTGGTTGTTATGAAAGAAAACAGTTATCATAGCATTGCCTTTCCTCTTATTAGTTCTGGAATCTTTGGTAGGGGTTTGACACATGCTGTGGCTGAATCAACAAAGCAATGTATGAGAGCATATAAGAAATTCACAGCTGATTATCCGGATTATGATATTGATGTTAAACTCTGTGCGTTTACCGCTTCAGAGATGAAGGAAGCAACTCAGGAATATAGAGGTGTTTTTAATGGGACTGACGGTAATACATCGGATAATAACAAGAGTAAAATTATTTGCTTCCATAA
>CACZOE010000241.1 GCA_902782695.1 uncultured Lachnospiraceae bacterium
ATAACCCTTAGCTATCTTATCCTTGCCACCTTCAGCCCACTCAGCCTTGATGTCGCAAAGAGCAACTTCATATCCTTCAACCTGAGCGAATGCCTTAGCAATGCCCTGTCCCATTGTTCCTGCGCCAATTACGCCAACTTTCATTTTTGTTCCTCCTAATTTATAGATATATCACGCTATCATATATTCGTTTGACTACCTCAAACAAACACTTACTTATTTACGAAAGGTACTACCTTAAGTTTCTTTTCTTTATCTTTCTCAAGGAAATTTGCCATAGCAGCCTTCTGATCTTCAGTCTCGAAGCAATCACCAAAAAGCTTCTCTTCAATTACTATAGCCTCATCCATATCAGCATCAAGACCATCATTAATAGCCTTCTTGCAGTTACGTACAGCTATAGGAGCATTAGCAGCTATTATAGAAGCAAGCTTCTTTGCCTGATCAAGAAGTTCTCCCTGTGGATATACATCATTAACAAGGCCAATAGCCTTAGCCTGCTCTGCTTTGATATTTCTAGCAGTATAGATAAGCTGCTTAGCCATACCAACTCCGATAATACGAGCAAGTCTCTGTGTACCACCAAATCCAGGAGTGATACCAAGACCAACTTCTGGCTGACCAAATATAGCATTCTCAGAACAGATTCTGATATCACAACTCATGGATATCTCGCATCCGCCACCGAGTGCAAATCCATTAACTGCTGCAATTACAGGTATAGGAAATGTCTCGATCATTCTAAATATATCATTACCCTTCTTACCGAAAGCTTCTCCCTGGGCCTTTGTAAGTGTTGACATCTCACCGATATCAGCTCCGGCAACAAAGGATTTCTCTCCAGCTCCAGTAAGAATCAGAGCACGTGTTGTCTCAAGATCTACTGCATTAAATACTTCCTCAAGATCTTCAAGAACCTGAGAATTAAGTGCATTAAGAGCCTGTGGACGGTTAATAGTGATAAGACCTACAAAACCATCCTGCTCATATGTTACAAATTCAGCCATTTTTATCTCCTTTTTCTAGCTTAACGCTGCCTGCTTCTACTTGCCTGTCAGCAAGCAGAACCCGCAGCTACTGGTCGATTCGCTCCACTCGATTTCTTCGAAATTGAGCCCTGATTAATCTCTCTCGACGATTGTAGCGCAACCCATTCCACCACCGATACAAAGAGTTGCAAGACCTTTCTTGAGGTCCATATCTTCCATCTCGTGAAGAAGAGTTACAAGAATACGACATCCTGAAGCACCAACTGGGTGACCAAGTGCAATAGCACCACCACGAGGATTAAGCTGTTTTTCTACATCTATTCCAAGATCCTTACCAACAGCAACTGACTGAGCTGCAAAAGCTTCATTTGCCTCGATAACATCAAAATCTTCAATCTTATATCCTGTCTTAGCCATTACTTTCTTTGTAGCAGCTACAGGACCAACTCCCATTATTTCAGGTGCAACACCTGCAAGAGCTCCACCAACAAAAGTAGCCATAGGCTTAACACCAAGCTCCTCAGCCTTCTCAGCTGACATAACAACGATTGCAGCAGCACCGTCATTAATACCAGAAGCATTACCAGCTGTTACATATCCATCAGGATTGATAGCTCTCATTTTTGAAAGACCTTCAGCTGTAATACCTGCACGAGGATTCTCATCTGTGTCAAAAACTATGGTTTCTTTTCTCTTCTTTATCTCTACAGGAACTATCTCTCTCTTGAAAGCGCCTTCTTCCATAGCCTTCTGACATTTCTGCTGTGAATTAGCAGCAAACTCATCAAGTTCTTCACGGGTAAGTCCCCACTGCTCAGCTACATTATCAGCAGTCTTGATCATATGGTAATCATTAAATGCATCCCAAAGAGCATCCTTAACCATTGTATCAACAAGAGCACCCTGGCTATTTGAAGGCCATGTCATTCTATATCCATAACGACCATTTGGAAGTGCAAATGGAGCCATAGACATATTTTCCATACCACCGGCAACAACGATATCAGCATCACCTGCCTGAATCATCTGTGCAGCCATGTTAACAGCATTAAGACCAGATCCGCAAACAACATTGATAGTAACTGCAGGAGTCTCAACAGGAAGTCCGGCTTTAATAGCAGCCTGACGAGCAACGTTCTGACCCTGACCTGCCTGAATTACGCATCCCATGTATACATGGTCAACCTGATCAGCGGAAATGCCTGCTCTACTAAGTGCTTCCTTGATAACGATAGAACCAAGGTCAACAACTGGTGTTGTACTAAGTGATCCGCCCATAGTTCCAATTGCTGTACGGCAAGCGCCAGCGAGTACGACTTTCTTTGACATAGATAATTCCTCCATTGAAATTGATAATTTTAAATTGTTTATTGTTAATAATGTTTAATTAAAGTATCACTAATACTTTCACACATTAAAGTGCTAAATCGAGTAAAAACCCAATAAAGCTTTTTAATAATATCATAAACATTCTTAAACCGCAATAAGTTTGATACCAGCTATTTGTTAATAATACCAAGAAATAAAAAGATTTTTATAGACATTTTTCACAAAGAACTGTCAACTCCGGCACAGAATTTCTCTCGCTCTGCTAAGCTGCTCTTCTGATGGCGGATTAACTTCAGATAAAGGATAGTCAATTCCCAGTCTCTCATATTCAGGTACACCGAGTCTATGATAAGGAAGAACCTCTACTTTTGAGACAGTTTTCAGACCTTGTATAAACTTTGAAAGTTTATATAGAGCCTCTTCATCAGTTGTAATTCCGGGAACAAGTACATGACGGATCCACATTTCCTTTCCGGAATCAGAAAGAAACTTCGCCATTTCAAGAATATTCTGATTAGTAAAACCAGTGAGTTTTCTATGTTCTTCATCAACTATATGTTTTATATCAAGAATAAAAAGATCAGTATAATCACAAAGTACTTTGAATCTATCAAAGAATTCCGGATTATATGTAAATGGATTACCTGCCGTATCCAGACAGGTATTAATATTTTCTTCTTTTGCAAGTTTAAACAGTTCAGTTACAAAATCCATCTGAAGAAGCGCTTCTCCACCGCTAACGGTTATTCCTCCGCCATTCTTCCAGTACGGCTTATACCTCCTGGCCTGTGTCAGAATTTCACCAGGTGTACGCATTTCAACCTTTATATCTTTTTTCTGACAATTACGAAGGCTTTCTTCACTATTAACTATATCCCAGGTTTCAGGATTATGACAATACTTACAGCGCATATGACAGCCCTGGAGAAAAACCACAAATCTTATTCCAGGACCGTCAACAGCGCCAAAACTCTCAGTTGAATGTATGTAACCAACTATATCTTTCATATTATCTCTCTTATAGGATTATAACGAATCATGGAATGTTCTATTAATAACATCCAGCTGCTGTTCCTTAGTCAGATTGATAAATTTAACAGCATAACCTGATACACGTATCGTAAAATTAGCATATTCCGGCTTGTCAGGGTGTTCCATGATATCTTCTAGAATCTCACGGCTGAACACATTTACATTCAGGTGATGTGCTCCCTGATCAAAATAACCGTCCATAGCATTTACAAGGTTATTAACTCTTTCTTCCTCTGTATTACCAAGAGCTGACGGATTCATAGACTGTGTATTTGAAATACCATCAAGCGCCCAGACATAAGGAATCTTTGCAACCGAATTAAGAGATGCAAGAAGTCCGGACTTTTCTGCACCATAACTAGGGTTAGCTCCAGGAGCAAGAGGTGTCCACGCTTTACGACCATCAGGTAAACTTCCTGTAAACTTACCATAAACTACATTAGAGGTAATGGTAAGTATTGAGGTAGTCGGTTCAGAATTTCTATAGGTATGTCTCTTTTTAATATCATCAAGAAATGTCTTAAGAAGCCATACTCCGATAGAATCAGCCCTGTCATCGTCATTTCCATACTTAGGAAACTCCCCCTCTGCCTGATAATCAACAGCAAAGCCTTCTTCATCACGAATAACTTTAACCTTTGCATACTTAATAGCAGAAAGTGAATCTATAACATGTGAAAATCCAGCTATACCAGTAGCAAATGTACGGCGTACGTCAGTATCTATCAGAGCCATCTCAGCTGCTTCATAATAATATTTATCGTGCATATAATGTATCAGATTCAGAGTATTAACATAAAGGCCGGCAAGCCAGTCAAGCATAAACTCAAATCTGTCAATAACTTCATTATAATCAAGATATTCCGAAGTAATAGGTCTGGCAGCAGGTCCCACCTGAACACGGGACTTGGCATCTACTCCACCATTTATAGCAAATAGCAGACACTTGGCAAGATTTGCCCTGGCACCAAAGAACTGAATCTCCTTACCGGTCTGTGTAGCAGATACACAGCAACAAATAGAGTAATCATCACCCCATACAGGCTTCATAACATCATCATTCTCATACTGAATAGAACTTGTCTTTAC
>CACZOE010000242.1 GCA_902782695.1 uncultured Lachnospiraceae bacterium
TGTATATGGATAGTTTAGATGTATGAGAGCCGCTGCCGAATATCCTCTGCCAGGCAATGCCTTGCTGAAGAAATCCCACATCACACTCTGATATTGCCTCATTTCTATTTGTGCGCCATCTGTATCTCCGAGATAATCCAGCACCTGCATTCTCAATCCGGCAACTTTTGTCACGGCCTGAATATCTTCAGAAATGAAGCCTATATAACTTTGTATCTGGTCCCTCCGCTGAAATATCGGAAATCTTGTTAATTTCAGCATATGCTCTGTTGATGTCTGCATATCAGTATACAAACTATTTACAGCTGTCAACAGCTCCTTGGATGCCTCATTTAAGTACTCTCGCCTATCCTGAGCTGTACAGTTCTCACCTTGGGCTCTAAGGATATAATTTCGGGCATTCAAAACCGGAACTTTAATATCCATATCTCGCGCTCTTGCTATCTGAAAGTTCTGCATTTCCTGGATCGCATCCAGCTTTGCATAGATCTGACGCATCTGCAGTTGATTTGTAATCGAGCGTGACGCTTCAAGAGTTCCGGGATTAACATTGACCTCTTTAAGAGTTACATCCTTCACTCTTGTACCAGTTTCATCAACAATAACTGCCCTCATGTTTCCATCAACTTGCTTCGACTCCCCAATCTTATAGACACCATCCTTTAGTTTCTGTCGAATGTTCTTGGGAAGATGGTCAAAATCCGGAATCAGCTGCGTTGTTCCCTGAGAGATAACTTCGGCTCTCTGAACAACTTCTCCGATGATGCCAAAATCAGCAATAGGGATAGATGGTACAACGGTAGTCATAGCATTGACCCTTATTGAGTCTGCAAGTTGATGAACATAACCGCCAAAGAAATCGCTCATCGCAAGAATATCCTGACCCGTTTTGTCCTCTTCTGTCACAAGAATATGGACATCATCACGGGGGATAGTAGATGCACTCACTTCACTCATACTGTATGTTTCCTTCCCTTATTCGTTCATTAAGTCCATAATTATTCTTTCTTGCCAAGAATGGTTTTAGCAATCCATGCGCTGCTCCCAATAGCAGTCGCTGCTATTGGGCCAAATGCACCAAGCACAACACCCATAGTTGCAACAAATGCCATCATGGACTTTGAGACATCCTTTCTGGAAGTGGATCCTGCCAGAATAGACGGCGTCACCATATTTGCCTGATTTAAGATGCTCTCTCTGTCCTCCTCTTTATACTTGTCTGGATTATCAACAAATACATCAAGAATCAGCCGAAGCATTTCTGTTTCATCAGGATATACTGCAATTTCTGCATCCAGTACACTGCGCATAGCAATATACTGTGTTTTAGTGAGTTTATTTCTCCCTGCTTCAAGGTTATTGATTGTCTGTCTTGTTACGCCAATACGATTACCAAACTCTTCTGCGGACCAACCTACAGTGCGCCTAACCAATAATAGATATTTCTGAAGTCTTTCAATCTCATTCATCATACTTACCTCCGTGTTCCTATAATATACATTGACAATATATTTGTCAATGTATATTATTCTTCCTCTCGTAAAATCTCGCAAATCTACTTATTCGGTCCTGATCTGCCATTTCTGCTTTCTGTCTGCTCAGTATCACATTCGCATTCTGCTTCGACCAGATAAACCATACGGTCTGTCTTAATAATCCCGTCATGCTGCATACTCTGCCTGACATTCCTAGATCAGCCTTGTCCTCTCCGTATTCAATTCTTTTACAGTAGGTACCTTTGTTCCTTCAGGTAACACATCAATCTTGATAATACATCCGATGGTAGTCATACTTCTGCACATCTTAAATCTTAAATCCAAACAGATTCATAAAATCAGGTGTATAATAAAAAAGTATTGTGTTAGAATTTATATAATATACTTTTAGTTCATAAATAAGATAAACGGAGATTATCTAAAAGCCAAAATGGAAAAGGATCAAAAACTAACACTTGAAGAACAAATTGAAGATCTAAAGCATAAAAATATTCAATTTGCCAATGAATCTGACTATGCAAAAGGATTGATGACTGAATCTGATGCCAAAAGATTTTTGCGTTATAATACCTTTTATTTTCATTTTAAA
>CACZOE010000243.1 GCA_902782695.1 uncultured Lachnospiraceae bacterium
TACTCTCAATCATTGCATTGTACTTTTTAAAGAGTTCTTCGTTCTTTCCTATTTCCTTTATAAACTGCATTAATAGTTCGTTCATAAGCTACCCTCCTATTATGATGAATTTACTACTTTTCACTATATTTTGTTCCTTTCTCTTTCTGACTACATTTTACCACTAAATACGCAACAAATAAGCAACACAAATGAAAATATTCTATCCAATTATTCTTAAAAATCCAGTTCTTTCTTTCTAAAGAAGATTATAGAACCAACTATTGCAGCTATCACATATACAGCTATAACCAAAATGAGCTTAAGAAGTCCTGCCCCTGTCTGTTTCATCAGAAAGTCGCTGAGCATTGAAGAACATACATCATTAAGATAGATTCTATCTAGGTGATACTTCACCACTGTAGGGTTTGTTCTTACAAATTCTAATGCTACAGGAATGACTAATTCAATACCTAAGAATGCAAGTACTCCTATTGCACTATTCTCAGTAATGAAGAAGCATAGTGATGCAACTGAGATACCTGCTGCAGCGAATATTATCTCACTCATAAATCTCCAAAAGATAAATGATATCTCTAATGAAGAAAGCGCCATTCCTAGTCCTACTTGAAGTCCAAAGACAAGAACTCCTGCACATGCATATATCCCTACAAGTATGATTGCAGCATCAAGATACTTGGTTATTGTATACTTCAGTCTGCTGATTCCATGTCCAACTATATTTATATATGTTGATGCCTTAAAGTCATCAGCATAGATATTCAAAACCAGAATAATTCCCAGTACAAGTCCTACATAACCAATACTATCTGAAGCCGCTACTGCAAATCCTAAGTTTCTATCCGGTGCCACATTTACCTTATAGAGAATCTCTCCAGCAACAATAGCTACCATGAATATAAATGCCAACCAGATTGACTTCTTTCTAAGTATTCTCTGCATATCTGCCTTTATAAGATTTCTCATAGGTCTATCTCCTTCTTCTTAAATAGTAAAGCAGTTAACAATATCGCTCCACCAATGTATATGACTATTGCAGGTATTATATGCCAGCCGAAGTCTCCTACTGCAAACTTGGCATAAGATTTGTCAAGTAGTCCGTCAAAACTATAATCATAGATTGGAACAGTAAACTTTTGCTGAAGAATCAAAAGTGTCATTCTTGAAGCTACTAATAGAATAAGCATTGCAGTCATACCACCAGATGGACTCCAGGTTACAAAAACTATTAATGACGCCACTGCGAAAAATCCTACGCCTCTCAAAATACAGAATAAGGTATACACAAGTAGTAACAGATTCTGCTTAGGTGTAATAGCTATTCCTGCGGTCATATTTTTGATCAATGCAACTATATATGCAACTGAATAATATGCAGTAAGTACAGCTGTGACATCGATTAATTTTGCCAGGATGACCTTTTTACGTGACAAACCATTACCAATAAGACTAATCACACTGCCGCTTTTAATATCATCAGAATAAATACTAAGAAAAACAGGGATACTTACTGCAAAGAGAAGTAATGTATTAAAGTATTCTTTTATATATTCGATCTGTTCTTCGGCTACATCTGCTGATTTTCTTGTTGCAAGAAAAATCAGCGTTAATGCTATTATGCACAAGAAAGATGGTTTACGAATTATTCTTTCTATATCCGCACGTATTACATTTCTCATTCTTCTGAACCTCCGATTATGCGGAAGTAGAAATCCTCAAGCGAAGACTTCTCAACCACCTCACGTAAAACCTCGATACCATTTTCTTCAAGTACTCGCTTTGCCTGCTCAGCATCCTCAACAGCTATCTCAACTACCGGCTGTTTCTCCTGGAGATCCTTCTGTGTGATCTCCTTAACAACAATACCCTCGTTAACAATACCGAATCTATCTGCAGTGTTCTCCAGCTCAGACAGGATATGACTCGATACGATTACAGTCATGCCGTACTCATCTCTAAGTCTCTGTATCAGATGCCTGATATCAGCGATTCCCTGAGGATCCAAACCGTTTGTAGGCTCATCAAGTATCAGTATCTCAGGACTTCCGATTATCGCACTTGCTATTCCCAATCTCTGTCCCATACCAAGTGAATATTTCTTAACTGGTTTCTTAACATCCTTTAGTCCTACAATTTCAAGAACTCTATCTATCTCTTCCTTCTGCTTCTTCTTAGGGATTCCCTTTAATGTTGCTGTATAACGAAGGTTATTACGAGCATTGAGATATCCATAAAATCTTGCACCTACTAAGAATCCTATCTTTGAACGGTTATCATAGAGTTGTTTATCATTTGTGGAACCATCTATAGACACAGAGCCCTCATTTACTTCTGATAGTCCAAGTATCATCTTAAAGATTGTCGTTTTACCAGCTCCATTTCGACCTATCAATCCATATATGTCACCTTTGTTAACCTGCATATTGACACCATTCAGTACCACATGGCTACCATAGGATTTTTTTACATTATCTAACTTTATAACTGCTTCGCTCATTTTCTGTTCCTTTCCTACCATACATTTATTCTTCTTTCAGGTGCAAGATACATTCCATCACCTTCTTTAATTCCGTAAGTTTCATAGAATTCTTCAAACTGCTGAAGACCTACATTGATGCGGTAAAATGCCAGCGGATGTGGATCGCTCTGTATGCTTTTCTTTTCCGATTCTACCGACACATTTGTCCTCCATATCGTCGCAAATGATCTGAAGTATAGATCGTAGTCAAAATCCTTCTGTTTTTCTGCCAGATGAAGAGTTGCTTTTATTCCGCCCATATCTGCTGTAGCTTCAGCGGCTACTTGTGGTCCAAGAATCATACCCGCTCCGGTAAAAGGAGACTGAGTCGTATAGTATGCTCCAACAAGCTGATTTTTATCATTGAACTTTTTCAGATCATCTTCTGAGAGAATTGGTTCATTGTATCCATCTTTATCATACTGAGCCCCGTTACTATCAAAGCCATGTGTGATTTCATGTCCTACTACTGTAAAGAGTCCTCCAAGTTTCTCTTCGTATGTCATATCTTTAGAATATACAGGAGCTTCAAGAATACCTGCAAATATATATATCCCATTTGTCTGTGCACTATACATGGCATTTGTAACAGTTGTGGAGAGATTCTGATTTAGTGGATCCCAATAGTCTCTATCATAGCTTTCACCTGATAACCAGGCCAAATGATTCATCTCGAATCTAAGTGAATCAAAGTATGCTTCAAGGAAGCTTCCACCTTCTTCGTGTGATTTGAGGTTTAGCTTTCCATAGTCAACGGTATCGAAGTCCTGAACTGCTATATGAATATTTATCGCCTTCAGTTTCTCTATACAGGCCTTCTTACCTTCTTCAGATAGCCACTGCTCATTTTCAAATATATCCTCGAATCCAGCCAGCATATCCTCTGTTATGGTGGTCAGTTCATCTATAACACTTTCGTCAAAACAGTTTTCCACATATACCTGATTCATGGCTCCAACCATAGGTGTCTGTCCGATATACTGTTCAAACATCAGATAATTCTCCAGCTGTTCAGGTGTTTCTCCTGTATCCTCAGCTTCCTTAAGTCTAGGTTTATCCAACTCTTTCATCTCATCATATGTTTCTCTATCCAGATACTCAGAGGCTGTAAGACAGTAGTTTACTATGAGAAATGATTTGATTTTCTCCAGATTTTTTTCCTTACAAACACTGGAAAGCTTTTTCGTAAGATCAGGACTGATAGCAATATATGGAGCATTTGAGAGTCCCCATCCATTTAAGATTTTCTCCATAGGGAAATCTCCTGCCATCTTTACTACTTCCTCACGAGGATATGTAATGTCATCTATTTTTTCTAAAGTTGCCATATTTTCATAACTGGCAAGCTTCTTAGCGAATGCTGCAGCGTTTGCCACCTGTGTGTCAGCTTCTTCTTCACTGTACCCAAGCTTACCCAGGATATATTTTGACTTATCACTAGTCTTTTCGTAAGATTCGAGAGAAGATGAACTGTCCAGATTACCCACTGTAAAACCTGGTATTGAAAAAAGAAGTGTATAGTTTTCCGAATATTTCTCTGAATGCATTACAAAACTGGAACTAGTTGTAATTGGGCCCAGGAACAATGGATTCCTTGTTGGATCAGCTATGAAGTCATACATTTCATCCATACTGCTTATTGACTCAATATCCTTAGTGTAGGACCGTAGTGGTTCTACCCCATCCTCGGCTCTGTCATCCCAATTAGATGCAAGTGCATAGTAGGTTCTGAGACACTCTGCAGTTTCACCCTCTATGGATTCATCTGTTACTATCCGCTTCTTGTTTTCGGTAACTGCATCCAGAACCTCTTGAAATGTACCTTTATAAGCATCACCTATTTCGTTCTTCCACTCCTTGTTAACCGTCGCTGCAAAGTCGTTCTTCTCACTGAACTCCTTGTCTGCCGGGACTGCACCTATCAGGTCCGAGTCCACCCATTTGTTCGAAAAGCCTGCCATATCGCCCATCATTTCCATAAAGCCGCAACCCGTAAGCGACATCGAAAGCGTCACTGCGCATATGACAGATAAAAGTTTCTTCTTTCTCATTTACTCCTCCTTCACCATCCTATAAAGATTTTAAGAATGATTGAATATTACAATATAATTCTCATAAAATATAAATATCTGTTGTGAATGGAATAATAATAGTCGCAAATGGAAAAAGCAGGAAA
>CACZOE010000244.1 GCA_902782695.1 uncultured Lachnospiraceae bacterium
CAACTATGATCTTTTAGATTCAGCTAAGTATTCTTATCTGGCAAATAGTGAAATGGGTCAGAGACTCTTTGGTATGATGGAACGAGACCCTGAGCTGGCAAAGCTGGCTGAGAAACAGGGCCTAAGTCTTACAGATGTTAAGCATCTAAAATCCATGGAGAAGGAAGGAAAATACATTAACCGCACCAAAGAAATAAATGCTGAGTTAGAAAATAATGCAGTTAATTGGGATGATAATACTAAGCTTGAAAGATATACTGATCTGCTTATAGCCCAGATGATGAAGGAAGACCGTGTTTGTTTTGAATTTACAAGAGATCAGGATCCGGGATTTAGCAGAAGGAGTATTGAACTGGATGCCAGTCGCCTGATTCAGCTGAATAAAACAGATGAGGATTATAAGAAAACTGTTGATGATAATTTCAAGAATGATCCGGATTATGCGTTAATAAAACAAAAGTTTGATAATGACGTTGCAGTGGGAAATGATAATCCTGGTATGAAGGACTTCTATGTGTCAGGAGCATATGAATCCTATCATGAAAAAATGAAAACCTTTCTTGAGAATCAGAAGGTCAAGCTTACAAGCCTTGAGGATCAGCTTCTGAATAAGTTCAGAGAACAGCTGGATATGATGGATGCTAAGAGACTTTCACAGAAGGATGGCCGTGTAATGACCAGAGAAGAAAGACTAAATGCAGCTTCAGGAATCGTTGATGAGTATAAGGCAAACTATGAGCGAGGACTTAAAGAGGTTCAGGATACAAATGATCCTCAGATGGTAGAAGCCTATAAAGCTTCAAAGGGTCATTTAGTCGAAGAGTATATATCCATTGGTCAGCAGTATAAAGAACAGAAGACCATACTTAAGAATGTTGAAAGTGCAAAAAACAAGAGATCCAGAATTCAGTCTGATATCGGTGTAGCCATTAGTATAGCAAGAAGTGATCTCAACAAAACTTATGGTCTTGATTATCAGATAGCTGAAGAACTGGGTAAGGCCGGACAGGAAACAAGGCTCAGAAACAGAGTTAAGGAATATATCAAGGCTAAACAATACGACAAACTTCCTGTAGCTGATTTTAATAAGAAGATCATTAATAAGAAGGGTGAACAGCATCGTACGAAAGATATATATCCGGATATGCTTCAGTATGAGACAGATAAGGCACTTATTAATGCCGCACCGCAGCCTCAGGTTCAGCAGCTTCAGGCTCAACAGAACCAGATACATAATAACAACTTACAGAATAACCAGCAACCTCAAGGACCACAGCAAGGACCACCACAGGGACACCAGCAGGTTGGAAAAACTTTTTAAAAACTTAAAATCATTTTATCCTCTTGGAATACTTAGTTTTGGATGGCAGACCGGAAACGGCTGCCATCTTTTTTTTCAAAAAATAAATTATTTAAGAAATTCTTTATATTTTAAATTTATAGTGATATCAGTGAGAAAAATGTTGAACTCATAGATACTGATAAGTATAGACTAGTCCAATATGTATAAATAGTGAGGAAGAAATATGTCAGATATTATTGTCGATGTAAAAAATCTAACAAAGCAATATGGTACTCAGAAGGCACTGGACGGAGTTTCCTTCCAGATAAAGAAGGGCAGCATAGTCGGTCTTATAGGTCCTAATGGTGCCGGTAAGACTACTATCATGAAGATAATGGGAGGGCTGGCGTTTCCAACTTCAGGTGAGCTTGAAATGTATGGATCAACTGATGAAAAAGGTCTGAATCATGCAAGAAGCAGAATGAGTTTCATGATAGAAATACCCTATGAGAAAGAGAAGATGACAGCCAGGGAAAATCTTGAGAAACAGAGGCTTCAGAAAGGAATCCCTGACAAGAAAAGAATAGATGAGGTTCTGGAGATAGTAAACCTTCAGGATACGGGAAAGAAGATAGTTAAAAATTTCTCCCTTGGAATGAGACAGAGACTCGGACTTGCAAATGCTCTTCTGGGAAAACCGGAATTCATGGTATTAGACGAACCAATAAATGGTCTGGATCCTGAGGGGATAGTGGAGATAAGAGAACTGTTCCGTAAGCTGAATAAGGAAGAGGAAATAACGATGGTTATCTCTTCACATATTCTGAGTGAATTATCACTTCTCTGTACGGATTATATATTCATTAATCATGGGCAGATAAAAGGAGTGTTTACTGCAGAAGAACTGAGACAGGCCTGCAGCGAGTATTACCATATAGATACAGATAATAATGAGAAGGCAAGTTCGATATTAACCAGAGAATGTGGGATAGAAAGAGTCGAAGTTCTGGAAGACGGAAGTCTTCGTATATTTGACAAGCTGGATGAGATAAAAAATATCTCAAAAACTCTCTATGAAAATGGAATCATTCCGGTAGAGCTTTCCAGAAATGAAGTAAATCTCGAAGACTATTATATGAAAATGGTACAGACCGGCGTTTGATCGGGAAAGGAAATTAATAATGCTGAACATTATAAGATCACTTAATTATACGGCACGTCGTGATACAGTAAACTGGATAGTGA
>CACZOE010000245.1 GCA_902782695.1 uncultured Lachnospiraceae bacterium
AGAAGCATATATATCTTCACATGATACCCCATCATCCTTTAATGAATTCGCCAGGGAAGCCTGTATAACGCCTTCCCATCTGAATCAGTTCTTAAATGGTAAGAAACACATGACAAAATATTACCTTGTGCGAATTTTTATTACGCTGGGATACGATATAGATAAGGTTAATTCTTTATTACAGCGTTTCGACGGAAGCTTTCTGTATGCCAGAAACAAAAGAGATTTTATAATAATGAACGGAATTATTGACAAGCGTTCTCTTGATGATATAGACTCTGAATTAAGATCTCAGGACCTTGAATCATTATGCCCTTTGGGAGGTCCGGATTAATTATATTCAAGAGGCATAGTAATGATAGATAATAATCAGATATTATCAATACTTAATAGTATAGAAAACATCACTCTTCTTTCTGATGTCTCAATGTCCGAATCTGATCTGCCAGTTTATACTATTTTAACACCGCTTAGCCCGGCTTCTGACAAAAAAGCTATTATTAAAATCCTCTCAGAGGATCAAGCTGTTCTTTATCAACACCTCTCAAAAATCAACAATCCTTTTCTCGAAAAAATATATGATGTTGAATTTACCGACAATATATATTACTCCATAAATGAATACATACCACGACCAGACTGTTTTGATTACAAATTATTTGACGCATGTAACACTGATTCAAACGAGTCACTTTCATTGTATCAATATATCTCAAATTATCATTTTTTTGAAAAGCAACCGGATGGAGTTCATTTTTTAGATGAAAAAACAGCTTTGATACATACTCTTGAACTTATAGAAGGCTTAGAAGCATTACATTCAGAAGGTTTTGTTCATGGAGATTTATCCCCACAGAACATTCTTCTTACTAACCCAGTAAAAATGCGAATTAAAAGCAATAAAATCAATAAAGCTGATATAAAGTATTCCTTCAAAATTATTGATTATGGTACTCTACGTCCACTTAAACCAGATAATCATCCTGTAACAAAAGTTGCAGGCACTAAAGAATTCACAGCTCCGGAAATACTTGCCTATAACATTCCCAATGACCGTATAGACATTTTCTCACTAGGTTGTCTGCTTCATTATATGTGTCTCGGAGTATCTCCTACTGAGAACGGAATAGACTACGCCTCTGCATCACTCAGTTCCGGTATGCTGAATATAATCAAGAACTGTACCAATGAATATTCCACAAGATATCAATCCCTTAATCAATTAAAAAAAGCCATACTCCGAGAAATCAAACTCCCCGAAGGTACGGCTTATAAATTTATATCTCATCTTCCCGGATTCAGAACAAACAGACTGTGGAAAAAAGTAATCGCTTCTTTCTACTATCTGTGGTTAATAATGGATATTCTGATAACAGTACTAATGTGCGATTTCCGTTATAGCACATGGCTTTTTATTGGATTATGTATAGCCTGGGCTATATTTGTACCAGATGCACCCGGTATCGGAAAAAGGGTACTTTGGTATGCTAATCTGACTAAAAAACATAAATCCATTAAATACATCACTAAATTTCTGATATTCTTTTTACTATTAGTAATATACTGGATTTTATGGTATATGTAGCCTTTTTATTTACACATTCATCTATCCTGCTATGTATGCACAGGCTGCCATGGCTGCGTATGCACCGTCTGAGCAGGCTGTTGCGACCTGACGCAGTGTCTTGGAGCGGCAGTCTCCAGCCACGAATAATCCGGAAGTTTTGGTTTCGGCTATATTAACTGCATCAATATAGCCGTAATCATTCAGATCAGCCATTTCTGAGAATATCTTATTCTCTGGAACAAGTCCAACTGCAAGGAATACTCCGTCGCAGCTTACTTCTTTTATTTCACCTGCCTCTTCGTAACGTACTCCTACGATTTTTTTATCTGTTTCGCCCTCAGTAATGTAACCCAGAACCTTGGTTCCAACATGGGTTTCTACATTACTATGTGCAAGAAGCTGATCCTGCAGCTTCTTATCTGCAGTAAAGACCGGCATATCCTGAAGTATGATCAGTTTTGAGACTATGTCAGCCAGAAGGTTTCCTTCAACAAATGCTGAATTACCTCCACCCACCATAACTACAGTCTTATCTCTGTAAAAGTCTCCATCACAAACTGCACAGAAACTGATTCCATTTCCTATGAGTTCTTCCTCACCCTCAAGTCCAAGAGTTCTATGGGTAGTACCTGTAGCAATTACCACAGTTTTTCCTTCATATTCACTACCTTCTGCAGTTTTTACTGTAAAGAATTCCGAACCTTTCTCAACGGAAACAACTTCTTCAAGGGTAACCTCTGCCCCCTGACCCATTGCCTGTTCAAGCATACGGTCAGCAAATTCATCTCCGCTTATGGAGTCAAATCCCGGTATATTTTCAACCTTTGGCGAATTAACTATCTGACCTCCAAAAACTGATTTCTCTATAACAAATACAGACTTACCATTACGAAGTCCATAGATTGCAGCAGTAAGTCCCGCCGGACCTCCACCAATTACCACTATATCGTACATTTATTTTCTCCTCTGTAATCGCCTAAACTGAATATACGCCTCCCCACCGAAGGGAAGGCGTATGTTAATCTGTTAATCTTATGCGTTATGAACCTTCAGCCACTCTGCTGCTGCATTGTCTCCGACGTATCTGGTCCCATCCGGATCAATGATAGTAGGTGTCTGCTGAATACCAAGTTCTCTTGCTATATCCATATTCTGTGAGCAGTTTACTTCGTTATAATCAACCTTTGCAAGTTTGAAACGCTGCTCAGCGCCCTTACATTTTGGACAATGATCCTTTACATACATTACAGGCTTGTCTGATATAGGCATAGCAGTTTCAGGCTTTTCAGCTGCTCCCTTCATAGCCTTTTCTTCCTTCTCAGCATTTGTACCTGTACGTGAATACTCAGGTGCATTGTACTCTATCTGCTGAGGGCCGTCATGTGTGAGCTTGCTGACCATAATGTCATATTCACGACGATCCATGTATTCCTGTGTCTTTCCATCATTCCAGTTCTGGATAGGACGATAATATCCTGTTATACGACTGTAAACCTCTGTCTTCTCTCCACAATCAGGACATACATATACTTCACCGGTTATATAACCATGGTTCTTACATACTGAATATGTAGGTGACATTGTATAGTATGGCAGTCTGTAATTCTCAGCAATCTTACGAACCAGAGTAGCTGCTGACTTCCAGTCAGGAAGCTTCTCTCCAAGGAATGCATGGAATACTGTACCTGATGTATAAAGTGTCTGAAGATTATCCTGAACATCAAGAGCTGAGAATATATCTTCTGTATATCCAACAGGAAGGTGAGATGAGTTGGTATAGTAAGGTGTTCCCATTTCATTTGCTGTGATGATGTCAGGGAACTGTTTCTTATCATGCTTTGCAAAACGATAAGTAGTTGACTCTGCAGGTGTTGCCTCAAGGTTATAGAGGTCACCATACATTTCCTGATAATCACTAAGACGCTCTCTCATGTGATTAAGCACTTCTACTGCAAACTCC
>CACZOE010000246.1 GCA_902782695.1 uncultured Lachnospiraceae bacterium
AAGATGAAGAAATATATCTATCTGGTCATGGGACATCCAATGGATGATGAACTTATCCTCTTTTGTAAGTTCCCTCTTTGACTTATAACCCTTCATTGCCACATACATCATTGTGTAGTGGTCTTCTACTTTATCAACAATCTTATCAACTACTGCTTCGTATTTAGAACCCTGTGACTTTGTAAGTAAAAGATCAAAAGCTTCCTTTTCCTGAAACAGATACTTAACAACAACCTTTGCTATCTCAGTATCATCCTCAAAGCCCTGCGCTGCAGCAAGATCAGCCACAGTTACTCCTTTACCAGCTGACTCCTTTGTTACCTTCTGAGTTGCAACGATTTCTTCAGAAAAATGATCATCGAGTATCTTCTCCAGTTTCATAAGTGGACCATCCACAAGATTACCGAAAAGGTCCTCCTTATCCTTAAAGAAGAAATAAAGCGCCCCAGTTGTAACACCGGCTTCCTTACAGATATTCCGGATAGAAGCCTTCATATATCCTTTTTCAGAAAACTCCTTCATAGCACATTCAAGGAGTTTCTTCTTTGTTTCCTTTTCATTTTCCATATATAACCCTAACGCGATGCCTAAGCTACAGTTAAACCCGGCACATAAAATAACACTGTTATGTTGTTCTTTCGCATTATATACATAACAGTGTTATCTTGTCAACTATTTTTTATCAATCTTTATTTTACAACATGAGTATGATAATATGAAATAAGTGTTAAAAGTTAAAATGCGTTCCTGCTTGCAGGAAAAGCATGTTGACCTTTTGACACGCTGAAACACGAGAAAATAGTAATTTTTGTAAAAAATTGCGGTTTTCGAGTGTTTCCAGGATTGCGAAATTTTCCGAAGAAAATGGAGCAATCCGTATTTCATAGGGGATTATAAGATTACTAATTTGGAGGGGTTTTATGTATAGTAGTCTTCTTGAATTTTTAATAGATATTCCGATTTGGATATCTATTTTGATTGTATTCATAACCTTTATTTATGTTACAAAAGTCACCATTGTTGGAAAATGTTCCTTTTTTAAGGCAGTGCTTAATATTTGTATCAGCATTGTGCTGATGCCGTTTGTTCCACTTGTGTTAGGGCTTTTAGTTATTCCCAATCTTGATTTTTTACAAGCTATGATAGATGAGATTGTAAACGATGCGAATGTTTATTATGAGCTTGCCATAATGCTATCAGCCTTGCAGCTTGTTCCACTTGTGATCTGGCTGGGTCTTTATGTCCTATATGGAAGAAAAAGAAATAAACATCTGGCTGTTTTTACATATCTGATATTCTATATGCTATCCCTTTTTTGTCTCACAGTATCTTCAGCTACAGGTACGGATGATATAAAAATCTCAGTGGTGATGTTACTTTTTATTGTGTTGATAATGATTTTGTTTTGTCGGAGTATTATTCCACAGCTGATTAAATTGTCAAAAGAGAACCAGGAGATTAACAAAGCTGAATTCTACATACTACCTTTAGTATATATAGTTATCTCTCTCTTCCTGTTTGTGTTTTCGCTTTTTAATGAGAATTACACGATTAGTATTTTAACCATGTTTCTCATTTCGTTTTTGGAAGTACTTATCCTGATTACCTTTAAATCCATTCTTAGTAATCTCAGTCAGATGCATGAGATCATTCATCAGAATGAAGCGCTTGAGATAGCTAAGAATGATATAAAGACTCTTTCAGTAGAGGTCATGGAAGCACTGGCTCATACTATAGATGCGAAAGATGAATATACAAAGGGACATTCTATTCGTGTAGCTCAGTATTCCAGAATGCTTGCTGAGAAAATGAACCTGACTCCGGAAGAATGTGAGAATATATACTACATGGGACTATTACATGATATTGGTAAAATAGGTGTACCAAATGAAATCATCAATAGTCCGGGCAGGCTTACGGATGAAGAGTACAATGTGATCAAGACTCATCCCGTACTGGGGTATGAAATTCTGTCTGAGATAAAGAGCCGCCCGGATCTTTCCATAGGAGCCAGATGGCATCATGAGAGATACGACGGAAAAGGATATCCAAATAACAAATCAGGTGAAGATATCCCTCTTTCGGCAAGGATAATAGCAGTTGCAGACAGCTATGATGCAATGACCTCCAACAGGAGTTATCGTAAGTATCTGCCTCAGGAAAAGGTTATTGACGAATTGAAGAAAAATAAGGGAACGCAGTTTGATCCGCAGATAGCGGAGTGTATGCTGGAGATAATCAGCGAAGATGCTGAATATACGTTACATGAGTAATCCCGCCGGACAGTTATGTTTTTAATATTTTTAGAACAAAAAACTCACTAAGTTTTCCATAGCTTAGTGAGTTTTTTATAAATGTGATATATTTATACTTTCTTATACCCTGTCATCATTGTTAATAGAAAACAGATTACCGTTCCCCATGCAAAGAATTTATGCCACTGCATTTTTATACCTCCTGCTTCTCCAATAAATTCGTCATCGACTTCATACTGATTGCTATCGTTGAACCATTATGTAAAAGTGCTGTCATAGTTGGCTGAAGTATCCCCACAGCGCCAAGAAGAATAAGACCGGCATTAAATCCGACAATCTTACGATAATTGCCCTTCATCCTCTTCTGCAGTTCAACTCCTAGTTGTCTGAGTATAACGAGACTATTCAGATCATCCTCAGATATCATTATATCCGCCACTTCTCTGGCTATAGCTGCACCACTGTTTATAGCTATTCCCGCATCTGCCGCTGAAAGTGCCGGTGAATCATTCACTCCGTCACCTATCATTATGCAGGTACGACCAGCCCTATGCTCCTGCTCAACAAACGCCGCCTTATCTTCCGGAAGAACCTGGGCTCTTACTTCATCAACTCCAAGTTCTCTGGCGACACGTTTTGCAACTCTGCTGCTGTCACCGGTAAGCATGACAACTCTGAGGCCAAGCGACTGAAGCTTTTCTACAACGTCTTTAGCTTCCTTCTTCACAGGATCATCTATCATTATAGCAGCCTTTACCTTGCCCCCCATCGCCATATATAGATGTGAGTATTCATCTGACAGATTTTCAAACTTTGATTTTTCCTCATCTGATATGATACAGCCCTCATCTTCAAATACAAAATGATAGCTGCCTATTACAACCTTTTCTCCATCCAGGGAGCTGGCTATTCCATGTGCCACCACATATTCAACCTTAGAGTGCTTTTCTTCGTGAGTAAGTCCCTTCTCCTGCGCCGCTTTTACGACTGCATTTGCCACACTATGAGGATAATGTTCCTCCAGACATGCAGCAAGGCGAAGCATTTCATCCTTATCTGCACCATCAAATGTAATAATATCCTTTACAGATGGGCAGGAATATGTGAGAGTTCCCGTTTTGTCAAAAACTATTATATCTGCCTCCGCAACCTTTTCAAGGAATTTTCCACCCTTTACTGATATATGATGCTGGCCTGCTTCTCTCATAGCAGATAGAACCGCTATCGGAATCGACAGTTTAAGTGCACAGCAGAAATCCACCATCAGGATAGAGGTTGCGCGGGTTACATTTCTTGTCAGAAGATAAGTCAGGGCAGTTGCTCCAAAGGTATAAGGAACCAATCTATCTGCCATTCTAAAAGCATTCTCCTCAGCAGTTGACTTCAGTTTCTCCGACTCTTCTATCATCTGAGTTATTCTGTCATACTGTCCTGATCCAACCGTCTTTTTGACACATACTTTTATCTCGCCTTCTTCAAGCACTGTTCCTGCATATACATAACCACCCGGTTCTTTATGTACCGGCAGGCTCTCTCCTGTAATTGATGCCTGGTTTATCTCAGCGACTCCATCCACAACCACACCGTCGAGCGGAACCATATTTCCGGTTCTTACTACG
>CACZOE010000247.1 GCA_902782695.1 uncultured Lachnospiraceae bacterium
ACTCAACAATTACAACATATAAATGGAATCAGGTATGCAGAAAATGAATATAGATACTTTGAAACCTCTCTACAATATTGAAGCGGTCAGAAAAATCGAATACTATAGCGAAACCGATTCAACCAACCAGAGAGCTAAAGAAGATATAAGAAACATAGAAAAAAATGAAGAATCAGAAAACGGGAGTCTAGAGCTCCCGTGTCTTTATATTGCAGATATTCAGACTGCGGGAAGAGGCCGAATGGGACGCCCCTGGAAATCCGACAGTGGTGAAGGCATCTGGATGTCCTACTCTTTCAGACCAAAGCTTGCTCCTGATAAAATTCCAGGAATAACACTGCTTGCTTCCATTGCAGTTGCAAGAGGTATATCCGAATATATAAAGAACAAAGAGCCATCATTCAATGTTGGCGAAATCAAAATCAAATGGCCGAATGATCTGGTTATCGGAACCAAAAAAGTATGTGGAATCCTGACTGAGCTTGTGAGTTCGGACGATTCTTATTCTGTAATCTGCGGAATCGGTGTAAATGTAAACACCCCTTCTTTCCCTGGCGAATTGCAGGACAAAGCCACATCTCTTCTTATTGAAACAGGCAAGGTATGTTCAAGAGAAACGCTTATCTATCTGATTATCAGGAAGCTGTCTGAACTTATAGAAGAATATGAGATATCAGAAAGTCTGGATTTTATACTTGAAGAATATAACAGCTTACTAATCAGCATGAATAAAGAAGTTATCATAATAGATAATAGTATTACAAACAACAACAGCACTAAAAAACAATCAGACTATCTAAATACTTTCATCTCCCGAGGTATAAATAATACCGGAGCTCTCCTCATCGAAGACAGCTCCGGCAATATCTCATCTGTTTCCAGCGGAGAAGTATCCGTCCGCGGGATATATGGTTATGTGTAATTATTTATTGATGATTTTCACTTTCTTTGGTGCCCCAGCTTTCTTTATCATCAGTTTCATTAGAACCAGCAGCTGAAACACTCAGTCCTGTCCCCATTATCATAACAAAAAGTATTCCTAATACTATAATTAATCGTTCTGTACTTTTTTTCACCATAGACATTCTAACCAATTCTCCATTACTTTAATATGTTATATAAAAAATTTAGATTAAAAGAGTTCCTATTCTATCCATTATATGTCAGTTCAGGTTAGCAAACACATCTTCCATCTCATAGTAAAGCTTACGGAGCACCTCATCCGAAAGATCCGTTTCATTCAGAACAGTATATCTGTCAGGACGACTTGCCGCCGCTCCCTGCCATGCTTTTATAAATATCTCTTCTGTGATATTCCAGCCAGAAGGAGCCACAGGTATATCATATTCCTTAATGATTCTGGTTATTTTGGCAATATTTCTGTTCTGGAACTTGCAGGCCGCATAACTTCCCATAGCAACAGCTATACCATGAGGTACATTTACCTGATCAGCAAAATTCTCCTCAAGAGCATGACAGAACAGATGCTCCGAACCACTGCTTGGTCTGGAGGTTCCGGCTATCTCCATGGCAAGTCCACCCATAACCAGGGCCTGAGTAAGTCGCTTAATAAAGTCGATGCTCATCAGTTCCTTCATATCATTATAGGCTATCGAGTTAAATGCCATCTTTGATATCATATAGGCAAAATCATCCACATAATCCTTTCCGGCAGTATGAGCTATCTTCCAGTCATTGAGCGCCGTATATTTACTTATGGTATCTCCTACTCCCGAAAGCAGCTGTCTCTTTGGAGCTCCGGCAATTACGCTTGCATCCACAAGAATAGCATCCGGAATAGTACATTTAAATGTCTTACGTGCTTTTCCTTCAGTTCCGAGGACAGCAACCGGTGAAGCCAGACTGTCATTACTGAGAGTTGTCGGAAGTGATATGAGCTCAGCCTTGCTTACAAATGCAGCAAACTTAGCCAGATCAAGAACTGTTCCTCCACCAAAACCGATAACCACCTTTATATCATTCATGGTAATGTACTTAGCCAGAGCAACAGCATTATCATAGGATGCCTGCTGAATCAGGTACATCTCACTGTTAGGAAAGCTCGCTTCTATACCCTCCAGTATTGAACCAAATATATTCTTCAGATTTTCTTCTGTAACGATTATTGTTTTCTTCTTTTCTATCTCCGGGATCACATCTGCCATAACTGCAGGGATCCTTCCGAATATTCCATCATCCACTATCAGATGATAAGGTAATCTAAACTGATGCATACTTTTTTCCTCCTACTACTACAATCAAAAACGATACCTCCTATTTTTATAAACAAAATAGGTCAGTGCAATCATCTCACACTGACCCATTCTACCATATTCATTTAATATTTCAACTATCTAACATTTAATTACCATTTTGTATATCTTGCCACTCTTGTTGGTATAGAAGACAAGCCCCAGACCATTATAGAGATATAAATAGTCTACAAAATCCTTCTTTGAAATTTTTGAAAATCCATCTTCTCCGCCACCGGCATAGAATTTACAGTTAGAAGCAAGCTTAAATGTTCTTTTTTTCATTTTTAGTTTTGTGTATTTACTAGATAAATAGGCTGTATCATCCTTCGCCTTTTTGAGGGAAGCTTTGATGACCAATTTCTTTCCCTTAAGCTTAAAAGATTTTACATTTTCAACATTCTTATACTTATTTTTCGGTCCAAAGAGATACGCGCTATATCGTGCACTCTTTGAAGAAGCGTCTATACTTTTTGACACTCCAAAGGTTCCAGCTATCACACATACTAATAGTAAAACAGCAACAATTCTTTTATATACTTTTTTCACTTTCTAATAACCTCCCTCTTTCAAACTGCTGAAAGTATACACCCAGCTTTCTTTATCAGTCAAGAATGGCGGAGTGTGTTACTTAAGCTTTCCATCAGATTTGATAGATACATTCATTCCCGAACTATAACCTCGAACTTTGTTTATAATATTTGCTTTCGCAGACTTCTTGAGTATTACTGGCTGATAATTGTTTGTGTATGAAACACCCGAAAGGGAACACGGAATTATTTTTGCATCATTTGTTTTTTGAAGTTTTCCTTTTTTAATGTAGAAAGTCTGCTGAAATATCATGGTATCCTTATCTGAAGGATTTACATTTCCACCGAAGCAGAAATTACCCAGACTGTATACTATATACTTACCTTTATACTTCTCAATCCCCTGAAGCACATGAGGATGATGACCTATCACAAGATCAGCACCTCTGTCAATGCAGTATTTCCCAAGAAATTTCTGCAGACCATCAGCCTGATAAACTCTTTCTTCGCCCCAGTGATAATTTACTATGATTATCTGTGCTTTAGCTTTTTTCGCAGCACCTATAGTAGCATCTATCAGCGGAGTATTGTCTCCATCCAGCTTATTTAGGCCAATGAATGCAACCTTGACACCTTTCACCTTTTTATATGCTATGCAGTTTTTATAGCAGAAAGGAATTTTATTCTTTTTAAGGGTTGCCTGTGTATCCGCAAGTCCCTGGGGACCGAAATCAAATGAATGATTGTTTGCAAGAGTTACCACTTCAACAGAACCCTTCTTCAGGATATTTACATATTTAGCCGGTCCTTTAAATGTATATGATTTATCCTGTCTGTTCTGAGACTCAGTAAGAGGTCCCTCCAGATTGACTATGGTTAGATCATCCTTTGAAAAAACCGGCTTAACTTTTTCCAGAAAGTATTCAGGTCCATTTGCATCATAGTAGCTATTAAAATTTCCACCACAATGACTATCAATCCCAAGAGTACAATCTCCGGCAGCACTGATAGTTATTTTTGTAATCTTATCCTTTTTCTTTTTTGACTTCCCCGTCTTTTTTACCTGTTCCGCCTCAGTATCCGGTTCTATGCTTGTATCAGAAGTCTGCTCCGTCACAGCAGAAACCTCTGAGTTTTCTGGCTCATCGGCTTTCGCAGATAACGCACGGGAATTAACCGATAGTAATACTAATAGCAATATGAAGATTTTAACTCTTACAATTCTACTTTTCATCACGCACACTCTTTTTATAAAAAACAAAGAAGACATCCGCTCCAACGGGTGTCTTCTTCTATAATTATCTGTATATTATCTCATGTCTTCCCGGACCGTTAGATACCATAGTGATAGGGAAACCTATCTCTTTCTCGATGAACTCGATATAGTTACGGCAGTTCTCTGGAAGGTCTTCGTATTTAGTGATCCCTCTGATGTCACATTTCCAGCCTGGAAGTACCTTGTAAACAGGTTTTGCTTCCTTAAGCTTTGTAGTTACAGGGAAGTCTGTTGTTACTTCGCCATCAACCTCGTATCCTACGCATACAGGGATTTCGTCCAGATATCCAAGTGCATCAAGTACAGTAAATGCAACATCTGTTGTACCCTGGAGACGGCAGCCATACTTGGAAGCTACACAGTCAAACCATCCCATACGACGTGGACGTCCTGTTGTAGCACCGAATTCTCCCTTGTCACCACCATGGGTTCTGAGAAGATCTGCTTCTTCTCCCTCTATCTCACTTACAAACTCACCTGCTCCAACGGCACTTGAGTAAGCCTTACATACTGTAACAACTCTCTTTATCTCATAAGGTGGGATACCTGCTCCGATTGCACCATAACCAGCAAGAGTTGAAGATGATGTAACCATTGGATATATACCATGATCAGGATCCTTCATAGAACCAAGCTGTCCCTCAAGAAGGATATTCTTTCCATCTTTTAGAGCCTGATAAAGAAATGCTGAAACATCACATACATATGGCTTTACCATTTCCTTATATTCCATGAGAGTTGCATAAACCTCATCTACTGTAAGAAGAGGCTTGTGATAGAGATGCTCAAGAAGTACATTCTTCTGGGCAATAACTCTTTCTATCTTATCCTTCAGAGTTTTCTCATCAGCGAAAAGCTCTGAAACCTGGAAACCTATCTTTGCATATTTATCTGAATA
>CACZOE010000248.1 GCA_902782695.1 uncultured Lachnospiraceae bacterium
AATATGTGCGCCCGGGCATCGGCCTCTAATTTTGCGCTTATGGTAGCTTATGATGATATAGATGAACTTAGAAGCAGAATCACAGATATGATCCTTCAGCTGGAAAAAATTGAAGAGGATCATAAGTTCAGTTTCCAGGCAGGAATCAGTATGGTTGAAAAGACTGGAAATGATAAAGAATCCAAAAAGAAGAGAAAAGAAATCTCGATAAATACTGAATATAACAATGCCTGCACAGCCAGAGCAAGCATATCAGAAACCGATGAATCAGGTGTGGTTTTATTTGATGAAAAGCTGGTTGAAGAACAGCGTTGGCTGGATAAAGTTCAGGAAAGACAGAGTCAGGCAGTTGCAAATGAAGAGTTTTTGGTGTATTATCAGCCGAAGTATGATCCGAGAACAAATGAACTAAGAGGTGCAGAGGCGCTTATCAGATGGCAGTCTCCTGATCTTGGATTTGTTACCCCATTTCGGTTCATACCGTTATTTGAGAAGAATGGATTTATCACCGAAATCGATCATTACATGATCTCACATGTGGCCAGAGACCAGAAGAGATGGCTGGACAAGGGCTACAAATGTGTACCGGTATCTGTAAATGTTTCCAGAGCACATTTCATTGAAAGTGATCTGGCAGAGCAGATAAGAGATATGATCGATAAAGAGGGATGTCCTCATGAACTTATTGAGATTGAGCTCACTGAAAGTGCATTCTTCGATGATAAGAAAGCTATGATAAATACCATCAATAAACTTAAGAGTTATGGATTTGCTGTTTCCATGGATGATTTCGGAAGCGGATATTCATCCCTGAATTCTCTCAAGGACATGCCTCTTGATGTACTCAAGCTGGATGCAGAGTTCTTCAGAGGAGATGCGGAAGATGGCAGAGCCCAGGTGGTTGTATCAGAAGCAATCAGACTTGCCAAGAGCCTGAATATGAGAACTGTTGCAGAGGGAGTCGAGGCCAGAGAACAGGTTGATTTCCTGGCTAAGGAAGGCTGCGATATGATTCAGGGCTATATATTTGACAAGCCTATGCCGTACGATAAGTACGAACAGAAGATGGTTATAAACTAACAGGAGGAAAAAACTGTAATGAGTTACAGTGATGATGAACTAGAATTACGCAGGATCCATGAGGAAGCTGAGAGAAAGAAGAGAGAACTAGAAGCTCTTCAAATGGAGGAACTCAGACGTATCCGTGAGATGGAACGAGGAGGAAGCTCCAGTAAGGAATATGATCCTTTACAGGATTCTGCATTTAACGAACCCCAGAGAAATATTCAGACCCCGGATTTTCAGCCTCGGAGAAATGCTTCTCCTGAAGGATATGGTTCTCAGAATTATGCTTATGAAGGCTATGATTATCAGGATGATGATGGATATGAGCCTGAGCATGAATCCTATGAACGCGAATCCTATGAAAGGGATTCTTACGGAAGAGAGAGGCAGGAATATATGAGAGATGAAGAACCTTCCGGAAGAAGGGCTGGCTCTGCCAGGAGAGATGAAGAAAGGGCTGAGGAAAGAGCTAGAAGGCAGAGACAGGAAGAAAGACAGGAAAGGCCTAGAAAGGAAAGAAAAGCTCAGAGGACCAGGACTTATGATCCCGATCAGGCTGTAAGCGATGAAGAATTCATTAATTCATATGAAGCAGAATATGATGACGATGACTATGAAGAAAATATGAGTTACGAAGAAGCAGAAAGAAGAGATATTGCCAGAGAGAAGAGGGCAAAGGACAGACATAAAGAGGAAAAACGAGAAAATAAAAGAATTCAGAATGAGCTGAAGAAGCAGAAAAAACAGAAGAAAAAGAAGCATAGACTTCTTAAAACACTTATAGCACTGCTCCTAATCCTTATACTTACATTTGCAGCAGCTATCTGGAATATCACAAGAAGATTTGACCACATAGATACAGAGGTGTCTAAGAGAGTATCCTCTATGAAGGGGGGAGTGGTAAATGTACTCCTCATAGGTCAGGATGCAAGAGATGGTCAGAGCGGACAGAGATCCGACAGTATGATCCTGATTTCTATAAATACTGTAAAAAATTCTGTTGCAATGACGTCCATAATGAGAGATACTTATGTTCAGATACCTGGTCAGGGCGGTAATAGAATAAATGCTGCTTATGCATTTGGCGGAATAGACCTGCTGGATAAGACCATAGAAGAGAATTTCGGTGTTACCATAGATGGAAATGCTATGGTTGACTTTGACGGATTCCTGGAGGCTATGACAGCAGTAGGAAATCTGGAAATGGACCTGACAGCTGATGAGGCTGCATATATGAACGCCAATCCTGGCTTCGGTTCCAATAATGATGCTTCAGACGAAGTATGGAATCTGACAGCAGGAAGAAATACACTTACACCTAGTCAGCTGCTTGCTTATTCACGTATAAGACATGTAGGTAATTCTGACTGGGACAGAACCGAGCGTCAGAGAAAGGTTATATCAGGCGCTGTTAGCAAAGTTAAGCATGGACATTTCATAAGCGGATATAACTTGGCAACGAAGGCAGCACCAAGCATCACTACAGATATAAAGACCTGGGGAATGCTCAGAGTAGCCTTTGGAATAATGACCGGTGGTGAAATGAAGAGTCACATTATTCCTGTTGAAGGAACTTACTACGGTGACAGCATAAACGGAATGTCGGTACTTGTGCCAGACATTGAGAAAAACAAAGAATATCTCCAGAGATATATCAACGGAGAAGAATAATGTATAAATGAGTCAAAGGGGACTTGCTTCATAGATAGCTGTTCTTTTTGACTCTTTTTTTCAATAAATACAATGGGATTTTTTATACACATTTACTGATTTTTGTAGCAAAAACGAAGGACTCTTACTTAAAATAATTAAGAATAATTCGGATATAAAAAATAAATTAAAAAAATACTATGAATAAACCTAATTAAGTGCTATACTACTAAGCTAGTAAAAATTAGGTTAAGGCATACAAGAGTAGTAAATGAGTAACCCAGAGTTTAATGATTTAAAGATAATGGGAGAAAAAAATGAGTGAGAATTATAACAGAAAAATAATCCTCGAGGACGGAAGCGAGTACTTCGGATACGGCTTCGGTTCTGACGTAGAAAGCGTTACTGAAATAGTTTTCAACACTTCCATGGTTGGATATCAGGAAATCCTTTCGGATCCATCCTATACTGATCAGACAGTGGTGATGACTTATCCGTTAATTGGTAACTATGGTATTAATGATGATGATTTCGAAACCCGCATTCCTACCATAGGTGGTCTTATTGTTCGTGAATATAATGACGAACCATCTAATTTTCGCAGTACATTTACTCTTTCCGAAATCATGAAGAAATATAATATACCGGGCATCTCTGGCGTAGATACCCGTGAGATAACCAGAAGCATCCGCGACCTCGGTAGTCGACGGATGCTTATTACTGATATAAATACGACTCTTGAAGAAGGACTTAAGAAGATAGCAGATACTCCGGTTCCTCACGATGCGGTATCCCGTGTAAGCTGTGATGAGAAGTGGGAGAGCTTTGCTACAAGATTTATGTCTGGTAAATCACTTCATGTAGTTGCTGTTGACTGTGGTATCAAAAGAAATATAGTCCGCTGTCTGAATGCTAAATGCTGTGACGTGACTGTTGTACCATATAATACTTCTGCTGAAGAGATAGAAAAAATGAATCCGGACGGTGTATTTCTGTCAAATGGTCCTGGAGATCCGACGGATGTTCCGGTTGTATATGAAAATATTAAAAAGCTGATAGGAAAATATCCTATCTTTGGTATATGTCTGGGTCATCAGATGGTATCCCTGGCATATGGTGCAAAGACTTACAAGCTGAAGTTTGGACATAGAGGTGGAAACCATCCTGTTAAGAATCTGGAGACTGATAAGATAGAAATCACATCCCAGAATCATTCCTACGCAGTAGATGAGGATAGTTTACATAATACAAAACTAAAAGTGACTCACATTAACATTCTTGATAATACTGTAGAAGGTGTTGAGTGTCCGGAGGACAAGGTATTCAGTGTTCAGTATCATCCGGAGAGTGCACCGGGTCCACAGGACAGTTCCTATCTGTTTGATAAATTTATAGATATTATGATTGAAAACAAGAAGAATGGAGGTGAGTGCGATGCCTAAGCGAACAGACATACACAAGATAATGGTTATCGGTTCAGGTCCTATCGTTATTGGTCAGGCTGCTGAGTTTGACTATGCCGGAACTCAGGCATGTCTCGCACTTAAGGAGGAAGGCTATGAGGTTATCCTCTGCAACTCCAATCCTGCCACAATCATGACTGATCCGAGTATAGCGGATAAAGTATATATGGAACCTCTGACACTTGAATATATCGCAAAGATAGTTCGTCATGAGAGACCGGATGCCATCGTTCCGTCCCTTGGTGGACAGACTGGACTGAACCTTGCTATCCAGCTGGAGAAGAAGGGAATCTTAAGAGAATGTAATGTAGAACTTCTTGGAACCAGTAGCAGAAGTATCGAAAGAGCTGAGGATAGAGAGCTGTTCAAGGAACTCTGTGAGGAGCTTGGCGAACCTGTTCTTCCATCTGAAATAGCAAATTCCATGGAAGAAGGACTTAAGGCGGCTGAGGATATCGGTTATCCGGTAATTCTGAGACCTGCCTATACCCTGGGTGGAACCGGTGGTGGTTTTGCTGCCGATGAAAAAGAGTTCAGAGAACTTATGAAGAATGCCCTGATTCTTTCACCTGTTCATCAGGTTCTTATAGAGAAGAGTATAAAGGGTTATAAGGAAATCGAATACGAAGTAATGCGTGATGCCAACAACACTGCCATCACCATTTGTAATATGGAAAATGTGGATCCTGTCGGAATTCATACTGGTGATTCAATAGTAGTCTGTCCATCACAGACACTTACAAATAAGGAATATCACATGCTCCGTGACAGTGCTTTGAAGATAATCAGAGCTCTGGATATAAAGGGTGGATGTAATGTGCAGTTTGCCCTGGATCCAAAGTCATTCCAGTATTATCTCATCGAGGTAAATCCTAGAGTGTCACGTTCATCTGCACTTGCTTCAAAGGCCAGTGGTTACCCTATAGCAAGAGTATCTGCGAAGATCAGTATCGGAATGCGACTTGATGAGATCAGTCTTGCAAATACACCAGCATCCTTTGAGCCTGCACTTGATTATGTTGTAACAAAAATGTCTCGTTTCCCATTTGATAAATTTGCTGATGCAAATAATCAGCTAGGTACTCAGATGAAGGCTACCGGTGAGGTAATGAGTATCGGACGTACTCTTGAGGAGAGTCTGCTTAAGGCTATCAGGTCTCTGGAGATAGGCGTATTCCATATTCACAGTCCGAAATTTGACAGAGAAGATAGTTTACATAATATTGCTAAGAAGAAGATCGGTGAGCATGAATCAGCATCTGCTGTTAAGGATTATATTGAAACAGAAGGTTACGATTTCAGTAAGGATGATGAACTTCTTGAGTATACAAGACTTGGAACTGATGACCGTATCTATGCTATAGCTGAGCTCATCAGAAGAGGAGTTACCATAGAGAAGATAGCTGAGGTTACAGCTATTGATCTGATCTTCCTTAGAAAATTCAGAAATATAGTTCAGGAGGAAAAAGTACTTCTTGAACATGTAAATGATCTGGAAGAGTTAAAGAACGCAAAGAAGATGGGATTCTCTGATAAGGAGATAGCACTTCTCTGGGGCGTTTCCGAAGATGAAGTATGGAACCTCAGAAGAAGTAATAAAGTATATCCTGTTTATAAGATGATCGACAGCTGTTCATCAGAGTTCGACAGTTATATTCCGTATTTTTATTCGACCTATGAGAAGCAGAATGAGTCCATCGTATCCGATAAGAAGAAGGTTATCGTGCTCGGTGCCGGACCTATCAGAATCGGACAGGGTGTGGAATTTGACTATTCCACAGTTCATGCTGTTCAGACCATCAAGTCCTTTGGATATGATGCGATCATTATAAATAACAATCCGGAGACAGTTTCAACTGACTATACTACTGCAGATAAGCTGTACTTTGAACCTCTTACACCTGAGGATGTAATGAATATAGTTGATCTGGAACAGCCGATAGGAGTTATCGCTTCTCTTGGTGGACAGACGGCTATAAATCTTGCTGAACCACTTCACAAGCGTGGAGTTAAGATAATTGGAACAGACTGTGAAGCTATAGACCGTGCAGAAGACAGAGACCAGTTCGAACATCTTCTGGAAGCGCTTGATATACCACAGCCAAAGGGACTTGCAGTTACATCCATAGAGGCTGGAGTAAAGGCCGCTTCAGATATAGGATATCCTGTACTGGTTCGTCCAAGCTTTGTACTTGGTGGTAGAGCTATGCAGATAGTTGCCAAGGAAGAGTCTCTCAGACATTACCTTAAGAATGCTGTTCAGATAGATGAGGATAAACCAGTCCTTGTAGATAAATACATTCGTGGTAAAGAGCTGGAGGTAGATGCTATCTGTGATGGTGAGAGTGTATTTGTTCCGGGTATTATGGAACTTGTTGAAAGAACAGGCGTACACTCAGGTGACTCCATCAGTGTATATCCTCCGTTCAGTGTATCAGATAAGGTAAAAACAACTATTCTTGAGTACACAAAAAAACTGGGACTTGGAATCGGAATTATCGGACTCTTTAATATTCAGTTTATCGTTGATAGAGATGAAAATGTATATATAATCGAGGTTAATCCACGTTCATCAAGAACCGTGCCATTCCTTTCAAAGGCTACAGGCTACAGCCTTCCGGATATTGCTACATTAGTTATACTTGGAAAGAGCCTGAAGGAGCAGGGAATAAGTGAAGATGATCTGACACTTCATGAATTGGAGAAAAACACGGATGGTTTACATAATGTATCAGATTTAGCTCTTTATCCTAGTGAAAAGAAGAGATGGTATGTTAAGGCTCCGGCCTTCTCATTCTCAAAGCTTCGTGGAATGGACGCTTATCTTTCACCTGAAATGAAATCCACAGGAGAGGCTATCGGATATGATAACAAACTGCCTCGTGCTATGTACAAAGCACTTATTGCCTCTGGAATAAAACTTCAGAATTATGGAACTGTACTTGTTACACTTGCAGATGAGGATAAGGAGGAAGCGCTTCCACTTATCAGAAGATTCTACGAGATGGGCTTCAACATTGAGGGCTCTGTAGGTACAGCCAACTTCCTGAAGGAGCATGGCATAAGAACCAGAGTAAAGGGTAAAATGAGTGACGGTAGTGAAGACATTCTGAAGGCTATCCGTTCTGGTTATGTCAGCTATCTGATAAATACAAGAGCCATCCTTTCCGGTATCCATTATGGAGACGGTATAGAGATCCGCCGCTGTGCCAGCGAGAATAATGTAACAATGTTTACATCTCTGGATACAGTAAGAGTTCTTCTGGATGTTCTTGAAGAAATAACTATAGGAATTTCAACCATTACTGACTGAGCTCGCTCTTTTCTATTTGACCAAACTGTGGTATAATT
>CACZOE010000249.1 GCA_902782695.1 uncultured Lachnospiraceae bacterium
AAAAAGCAAAAAGTGGTTCCCACCAGCTCCTTCTAAGAGTCTGGCGAGAACCACCTGATGACCAATTAAAGATAACCTAATAATTATCTATATATGACCTTTTTATGACCTAACGCCCAATAGATTAACTAGTAATGACCTTTTGATCAATAAATAATTACTTAATCTTTACTTTCTTTGACAGTCCTTTGCTTCTGAAGAGCTTCTTGTAAGCCTTCTTCTTTTTCTTCGGAACGGTTACTTTGACCTTCTTGCCTACTCCCTTGAATGCCTTCTTTGCTACAGTCTTCTTTGTAAGCTTCTTGGTCTTTACAATGATACTCTTAAGATTCTTGCAGCCCTTGAACAGGTTGTTTCCAAGTCTCTTAACACTTGCCGGAATAATGATGGTCTTCATTGCAGTACAGTTGGTAAATGCGCCTGCCTTGATTTCAACCAATGTTTCCGGAAGCTTAACAGTTGTAAGCTTCGTACATCCTGCAAATGCATTTGCACCCAGAACAGCTACTTTAGTCTTGGACAAGTCTGCAGTTTTAAGTGTCTTAATACCCTTGAATACTCCAGCGTCAACTGATTCAATTGTTGCCGGAAGAACTATCTTCTGTACGGACTTAGCATTTGCAAATGCGCCAGTGCTTATTCCTGTTACCACTGCTGTGGTTCCATTTTCAAGAACTACTGTTTCCGGTACAGTTACTGTTTTAGCTTTACCAATTGATGGAGAAACAGCCTTGTATGCTACAGCTACTACATCATTTCCTGCGGCATCCTTTATGGTTCCCTTTACAGTGTAAACAGCTGAACCATCTGCAGCATTATAATCCACACCTGTATCAGGCGTTACAGTTACCTGAGTTGTAGTTGGCTGCTCTGGTGTAACTGCTGTCGGATCACCCTGCTGTCCTGCATCTTCAGTAGCATCCTCTGTCGGATCTTCTCCCGGAACAGGTTCTCCATAATAAAGAGCAAGTAAACATACATCGTTTTCAGCCTTAAACTTCAGACTTCCTGATACGCCTGCAAGAGGAACGTTTACATCACCTGATTTTCTTGATGCTGGAACGAGATCAGTTACATCAGCATTGCTTCCCTGGGCAAAATATGCATAATCAAGAAGCTCTGCCTGATTTGAATCAAAGTCATTAGCATATACACAAACTATTACAGGTCTGAAGGCTGTAGAATAATTTCCGTACTTAATTACAAATGTTTCATAATCGTTTTTGCTTACATCACAGTCTGACAGCTTGATACCCTTCTTGGATACAGCTCCATTTTCATAGAGGTCAAGCTTTCCACCTGTTAGTCCACTGCCGTCCTTCTTAACCTTTGGATTATCGGAGAACTTCAGATATCCTGCCTTAGGATATACAAGTATGTCATAGGTTTCAGAATAATCTTTATACTTAACAGTTACAGTCTTCTGACCTACAGAAGAGGTATCCGGTGTTGTACTGGTAATTCCTTCAGTTACCACCTTGGTTCCGTCAGCACCATAAGTAAGAACTTCCTTAAGTGGTTTAAACTTATCTCCCTGATAGTAAACTTTAAGTGCCTTATCTATTGGGAAGCGATATCTAGCTTCAAGCTTAGTAGGAAATACTCCATTCTTAAAATCAAGTGCAAGACTTCCATCTTCCTGAAGAACTCCCGTAGCATCCACATAACACTTATCGCCCCAGAGTTTTGTATAGGTATCTGCATCATTAAATACAGAAGCCTTTACACCTGTGGTTCCATCATCATTCTTAGTTCCAGTGGCATTTAATTCGCTACAGTAGATTCCACCCTTTACAGCAGCTGAACCAAATTTACTCTCCTGGATAATAACTCCTGCCTTGCTGTCATCATCAACAGTTTCGCCAAGACCTCTGCCAGGGTTATTTATCATTGGAGCATACTGTCCGGCAGTAACTTTAGTAACTCCTGCTACATTTGCCTTCAGCTTAGAGAAGTCAAATCCATCCTGTACTGGTTTTGTTCCGAAATCCTCATATGTAATGTGACTTACATCTCCAACTATACCGGCTGCAGTTTTTCCTGACAGTTCGCCAAAGAAAGCATTTCCTTCTACATTGCCCCAGGATATATCGCTGAGCGTATAATTAAGCTTTCCATCCTTATCGGCTTTTTCAGGATCATAATCACGGTACATGGATTTCTTTTCCTTATAACCGAAACGTCCCACGATTCCACCGGCCGTTCCCTCTGAGCCTGCATTTACAGTTCCTCTGACATAATTATATTCAATATCTACGTTATACAGATCATCGATAGTCTGCATTTTGCTGTAAATAGTCTCGCTTTCCTTTTCTTCGCCTTCTTTTTTCTCGCCTTCCTTCTTCTCGCCTTCCTTTTCCTCGCCTGTCTCGTTAAGCTCAAATCTCATAAATCCGATGGAGGAAGCTGATAATGATTCTTTACAGCCTATCAGGCCTCCAACATCACCGTTTCCGGATACATTAGCTATTACTTCATTGCCGGAAATTTTTACATTGCTTCCTGATGCATCATAAACACCAGGTCTAATAACTGAAGTACCAAATAACCCCGCCAGGACAATATACAGGTATATAACTCCAGCTTTTCCCATCATGATTTCAGGATCATCATCTTCCTTTATATCAAAGGCTGAACCAAAGGATATGAGTGTATCCTGACTGGCTCTTCCAACCAGACCACCAACTGCCTCTTTTCCGGTTGAAGTAACATTAACCTTACTTACAGAATCAGCGATTTTTGTTCCGGCGCCTGCATAAAGAACGCCTACCAGACCTCCGAGGGCACCGTCATTACCATTTGAAGTTATACTTCCCTCTGCAGTACAGGTACTTATACCATTAGTGGATGATCCTGCTATTAATCCTGCCAGTAAGCCGCCTTCATTTCCATCTTCAAACTTTGCTTTTATATCACCCTTTGCATAACAGCCTGAAAATGTAGGAGTTTCAACTTCATTTGAAGCCTGTAAAAGGATATATCCCATTAAGGTCATCAAATAATTATTTATAGTCTGAGTTTCTTTTACCTTTGAAAGATGAGCAGGTATATTATAATGCTCTTCTATCAGAGCTATCTGAGCATTATATATTTCTTCCTCCTTTGCCTTCTTTTCTTCTTCAGAAAGGCTTTCATCTACCTCTGTATTGATTCCTGCATCAATAATCAGCTGCTGAATCTCTTCATAAGTCTGATATAAACTGTTATATTCTATAGCACCGGCTACAAGACCGGCATATATCTGAATACCCTTAGATATGGTGACATCCAGGTCTTCTGCTAATTCTGCACCTGTTTCAGAATCCTTCTTTACCTTGGTAATACTCATTCCGTCAGGACCAAATGGAGCAGACATATCTAAATCGATAACAGCATCTTCTACATTTACATCCGTTACCGTACCACCATATACAACTCCGAAGAGTCCCAGTGTAGCACTGCAAAGAGCAGTACTCTGTTTATCTTCTTTTACTGCATTAAACGCATCTGAGCATTCTTTTTTAATCCTATCATTAAATGGAATCCTGGTTATCTTGAAGTTACTGATGGTATGTCCATTTCCATCGAAGGTACCCATAAACGGAGTTCCGCTCTGCCATGCGCTATTAAATGCTCCGGACAGACTTACTCTGTCAGTACTATAACGTGTACCAAAGACATAATAGTAACCGATAGGTGACCATTCAGCACCACCAAGATCTATATCATTTGTAAGAACATATTTATACTTTGATGACCATTTATTAGGATCTGCAGCCAGAGCCTTCAGGTCGTCTGCAGTAGAAATTTTTACATAATCGCTGTAATCCTTGCTGTCATCCTTAAGGATAGATGTCATGGTTGAATGAACAGGGATTCCGATATACTCATAGGTATGATCAGTCTGATCCTGTCTGTAACCCATAACAACTGACCAGCCTTTATCAACAGCTGATATTTCATAACCATTCTTTATAACAGCCTGATCACCTGCTACTGTCCACTCGAACTCCTTCATGTTTACATCTGTAAGTCCGGTGGATTCAATAAGTGATGCTGACCTTCTCTTATCAGAAAGATTTATAGCATCTCCACGATAAGTTGTTACTGCATAGTAATAATCATAACCTGTTTCAGCATCTACAGAATAACACAGATCCTTAGCAACCCATGTCATATTCTCTCTGCCATAACTATAGAAATAGTAGTTGCTCTTGTCAGTTCCATTCTTAACTGCCATCACGTCGCCAACAGATACTCGGCAGCTCTTCTTTAAAGCTTTATTTCCGTTATAGGTGGCTGTAATAGTAGCAACACCTCTTGAGAGTGCCAGAAGATTTCCTTCATGATCTACTACACAGACATCAGGATTTGAGCTCTCCCATACCATATCCTTTTTAGCAGATACATCGCACATACGATAAAAGAAATAGAGTCTGTGCTGCTCACCCAAAGCCATGGTTATATCTTCTTCAGATAATCCGGACTCAGGGGTTATCTTATTTCTGGATACTGCGCTCCAGTCATATTTATTCTTTGTATTTCCATAAAATACTTTAAATTTATCTTTCTTATCAGTTTTATAATTTCCATAATCATAGGTATTGATACATTTTCTGTACTCATAATCATAGTAAGCAGATACCTGTACCATCTGAGCATTTATTCCATAGAGATACTGCTCATAGTTATCGATAAGTGTTGCATTATTTCCATTAACTGCTTCCTGATTTATCTTATAGCCATAAACCATTTCTGCAAGCCAGGCTGTTGTCATATACTGTGCAACCATGCTGTCCATAAAAGCTCTATACATCTTATGAGCATCATCACTATTCTCACAGGTAAAGGTGCAATAGAGATAATACAGTTCGCCGATTCCTCTGTCACCAGTAAGAGCGTTGAAGGTCTTGTTCTGAGCCAGAAGATAATCTCCCATCTCCTTAGTTGAATCACCTATATTTCCTACGCTGCCGTTAAGCGTATATACACTGCGGCTCTTATCATTTCCTGTTCCGCAAACAAATGTAACAAGAGAATCCATAAAGTCCTGATGATATTTAAGGACATTATATTTCTTGCCACCTATAGTTACATTTGTCTCAGCAAGAAGCTTCTTATCTGCTGAACCCAGCTTATCCTCAGCATTCTCTTCCATAGAAAGCTTTGCAAGAACCTCTATAACCTGGTCACCGTTATCCAGCTTCTTAATAGCATTATAAAATGCAGTATAATCACTCTGCATATTGCTAAGAGTCTCCAGGATATTCTGCTCTACAGAATACAGCTTGGAATAATCATTAACAAATGCTGTCAGCTCGTTATTAAGCTTTGTTGTTTTCTTTATTTCTTCAGTAGAATCATAAACTGCTGTTTTGATATCTTCACAGTCATTATCGATGAGATCATTCAGACTCTTAAAGGAAGCTGTCATCTCATCATTCATCATAACAAGTGATTTTTTGATATCTCCCAGCATCTGTGTCTGACGGTTCAGCTTTGAATTGACAGTTGCCAGACTTCCATTAATAGTTGCCAGCTGCTGATTCACATACTTGCTGTTCTCCACGAGATAATCCACTGAACCCTTTACATCATTAAGGGTCTCCTTCATCTCGCCCACATCATTATAGATAGACTCTATCATCTCCTCTGTTGGATCAGGTGAAAAACTCGTTCCAAATATAGAGTCCACCAGCTGAAGTCCAACTGTTTCCGGATGATCCCAGTCACCATTTGCCAGAACAGAAGCCACATTCAGGACACATCCTATGGTTGCGGTAGTATTTCCGAACGCATCCAGGCCATCAAAGAATGCAAGGCCTGAGCCCATAGCTGCTCCAGGGCGTCCACCGCCTCCAGCTCCGCCTTCTGCAGCCGCTGAAAAACCGGTCTGCACAGTCATACAAATAGCCAGACAGACTGCCACGATTCTTCGGGCAATCCGTCTGGCGGATCGTTTAGTTACTGCCTTTTCTTTTTTCCCCATAAAAACCACCTCTCTAATACTTCATTAAAGGCTACATTGCAATTATAAAATGATTTAATTCTTCTTACAATCAAAAATTTGCAGTTTTTTAACATTTTTGTCTGTAAATTGATTAGGTTTTTCTATAAGGTATTTTTAAGGCTATTATTTAGGGTTATTTCAAGTTTTTTCAGGAGTTTTTTAAGAGATTAAATACGGCTGTTTTATGCTATTTCCACACAGCCTTCAGCTTCTGACTAGCAGCTCCCTCAGCACTGACAGTACCATTCTTCAGGGCAGCTACTGCGTTATTATCTGCCTGGTAATAATCCAGTTTTATATCCTTGAACTTGGATACCTCTTTTTTATATGTTTTTTCATCGATGGTTTTCTCTGTATACTTAAGCTTACCCTTAAATGTATGCTTCAGATATCTGGAATTCTTTGCTCCCTTCTGAACCCATACAGTCTTCCATAGTCTCAGGGACTGCTTCAGTTCCTTCTTTCCCTTAGGAAGGGTGCTGGCATTTACAACCTCGCTGGAGTATGATGACATATTATTCTTTGAACCCCAGAGTACGAATCCGTTTTTACATATTCTCCAGGTAAATGCGCTCTGATCTTTTGTGATACAAACACTCTTTTTCTTGTAATAGGTGTAAATGGAGAATACATAAAGCTTTTTACCCTTTTGAAGTCCTGCTACCAGTTCAGGAGTACCATCATCATTCACATCATATATGCTGTAAACCAGCTTGCTTCCGGAGCTGTAGCTGGAAATCATAGCTTTATCAAATGCATTTTTATAGTTCAGCTTTTTCTTCTTTGCCAGATTAAAGTCCTTCATCAGCTTCTTTACTGTAGCTGAATAAACCGGAAGACATTTAGCCAAAACCGGATTTACCTGTTCGGCAGCTTCTGTAGTCTGTGTGGGGTCAGTGGCCTGTACCTCCGGAGTAGGTGTGATGACAGTCTGGGTATCAGTTACATTTACCGGAATACCTGACTCTGCCCTGACTGATAAAG
>CACZOE010000250.1 GCA_902782695.1 uncultured Lachnospiraceae bacterium
CTGTTCCGCAATTTATCATCACGACGACAAATTGGTGGAAGACGGTCCGATGGATGAGGTACTTAAGGATGCGGATGTGATCCATCACTGTATGAATGATCTGTCAAAACCGATCAAGGAAAAGGAGCAGGCACGTTTTGATAAGCTCTGCAAAGAATTTGGAATGTGAAGGATAAGTATATGTCAACACCGGATGAGAGAATAGCGGTATTTCAGGATACGATGAACTGGATCGATATCCCGATTATGAGATTGATGTGAAACTGTGCGCTTTTGGATCTTCTGAGATGGAAAAAGCAAAGAAACGGTTCAAGGAGCAGATGATAGACTCACGAAAAAGGAGGTAAAAGATGAAATTAGCAACAGCATTATCAGAAAGAGCGGATTTGCAGCGGAGGATTGCGGAGCTTAGCGGAAGGCTAAATAACAATGCCAAGGTACAAGACGGAGAAAAGCCTTCAGAAGATCCGAAAGAATTACTTGCGGAACTTAATAAGGACTTTGAACGCCTGGAGGAACTTGTCGCTCGCATTAATCACACTAATAACGCGACAAAAAGCGGAGATGTAACACTTACCGATCTTATTGCGAAAAGAGACTGCCTTAAGCAGAAAATAGGGAGCTTATATACTTAAGATGGGAGAAAACTAATGAAAACTAAGCAGAAATACAGAGGAATATGGTCGTTCATAATCACAATGGCAATGTTGACAGCGGAAATATATCCGTTATCTATACCGTTGGCTGTATATGCGGATGGGGAGGAGTATGTGGTCATAGACGAGGAGAATTCTGTGAGTGCAGAAGAAGTCTTGACTAAGGATAATACTCAGGAGAATGATAAAGATATAGCAGAAGAAGAGTTCCTTGAGGCAACTCCAGACAGTTCTTTTGAGTGGGATGGGGATATTATAACGGCCTATATTGGAGATGAAAATAGCGTTGTGATACCTAAGAGAGCTGAGATGATAGCGCAAGGGGCTTTTTATAAGAATAAGATGATTACATCTCTTTCTTTTGAGGTGGGAAGCCAATGTACCCAAATAGATACCGGAGCCTTTAAAGAATGCGTTAACTTAAATAGTGTGGAGTTCCCAGATGCCTTAAAAGTTATCGGTATATCTGCATTTGAATCCTGCTCTATCAATGAGGTAACTATACCGGAAAGTGTTGAGGAGTTATGGAGCGAAGCATTTTATAATAATGCTTCGTTAAAAAAAGTGACCATAAACTCTAAAGAGATAACGAATGATGCAAATTGCTGTTTTGCAGGATGCAATATTGAGGAAGTAATACTTGCTGATGGCATGAAGACCATACCTCAGGGCTTGTTTAGTAAAGGTGAGGTTAAGAAGGGTATACATTTTGATATTCCTGACAGTGTTGAGATTATTGGGACAGGGGCTTTTTCGGAGATAGAAAATGAATATACCGTAGAATTACCGAAGAAACTGACAGAAATCGGAAAAGATGCTTTTATGGGATCCGCATTGAGCGGAGAAATAGTTTTTCCGGTTGGTATAAAGATGATACATACAGATGCATTTTACGGATGCATTGATCTTACGAGCGTTGTTTATGAGGGGTCGGAGACACGTTGGAGGACGGTTACAGTTGAGGATGGAAATAATATTGTAAAAACGCCTATGAAGTATCTTGGCTTAGAGGATACGTGTTGTCTTGATTTTGGTAGTGACATTTGGAAATTTGGCAATTCAAGATCTGTAAGTATGCCGTTTATTATACCGGACGATTTGTGGGAAAGATTTCGAAAATGGTGTGGTATGGACGCCTGGTACACGGAATCAGATACTAATTCAATAAGATATCATAAAAAGGAATATGATGAGAAAGGGCATAGTGGTATTTGTCATGGAATGTCTGTGGGTGTAATAGCAAACAAGAATAAATGGAGGGTATTCGGAAACACTCTTCATGATATATCTTTTAGTGAGATTTATTCCGATATTTGTGTCATGCAGTTGTTACAAAATACATCTCGGTACAGGAAATTAGAAAAAGAATTTGATAAAAAAAGTAATAGTGAAAAGGTGCAGGCACTCATTGATGCAGCTAGAAATGCGGAATTAGACGGCCCTGCGCTTTTGTCGTTAAAGTGGAAGCAAAGCGATTATGAGTATGGTCATACAGTGGTAATTGTTGGTATAGAAGATGGAAAGTTTGTTTGTCATGATATAGACGGAAAAGATCATTTGTTTGATATTCGGATTAAGCTGTATGATTGTAACTGGCATGATAAACCAGACGATTTTGGATTTGAGGCCTACAAAGGATATCAAGACAATGGGAAGAGTTGTGATATTTATGTTGATTCAACTAGTTACGAGTGGGGAGTGTTCTATGAAAAAGATGGAAAACGCTTAACTAAACATATTATTACATCTTATGGTGATAATAAATCTATTGATGACGTAGAAAACTGTAAAGGAAATGTAAAGCTAGTAACAACGGATAAGGGTGCTATCTTCGGGAAAGAAAAAATAGGTAATCCATGGTGGATTACAGATAGTTATTATTCTACTGAATACGAAGATGAAAGCCAATTTAGTACCATCACTACATATGGTGGAGATGTCATACATATAACATGCGGTGAAGAAAATGCAGTATTTGAATGTGGTCGGATAATCAGTTGTACTGAAGAAATTTACTGCTCAACGGATAATGAGGGTGAAATAGGTAATCCTAGTTTTGTTAATGCCATGGTAGACGATAATATTGGAGATGTTATTGAAGTGGTTCCTGAATCTGCAGGAGAAGCTGATTTTTCGATGATTGGACATAGTTGCTTTTATGGGGTTGAATTGAATCAAGTTGAAAAGGTTTCAGTAAGTGCTGATAATAGTATGGCAATAAAAGGCTCTATGGGTAGTTTATGTGTGACCGGAACCTATGACAAAATATCAGAAGGATGTTGGAATACCTATACGCTGATTGGGAATGACGTGGGGAATCTGGATATAGCACTTAACGGAAAGGATGGCATCCGTATCAAGGGTGACAATATTGATGGCTTGGAAGTAAAAATGGAAGATGGGAAAGGCAATTCGGAGGCTGTGATCATTGATGATAAAGATGGTGATGGGGAAGTAGAGGTTGGCAGAAAAGATGGAAAGAATAATGAAGAGGAGAAACGTGTTGTATCTGGAAATGTTCCAATGAATCCCGTCCCTGTTATAGATGAAAATACTGCGGAGCTCCATTTGATAAAAGGTCAGAAGTTTACGTTACCTGATTCCGGCTGGACCAGTGCAAATAAGAAATATGTAGCTATCAGTAAAAAGAATGTCTTAACCGCAAAGAAGGTAACAGCCGAAGGGATCAAGATCACAAAGGATGGAAGGGAGATCACGGTATTTATCTCACAGCCTAAGATGTTGAATAAGACAATTAAGCTTGATGCCGGGAAAGAGCATACGATTTCACTTAATTATGATACAGATAACCTTCCGATCCTCTGGTACAGTAACGCTCCGGATATAGCAACGATATCGCAGAATGGCATGGTTACGGCTCATAGCAAAGGTACGGCGACTGTAACGGCATATATCTATGGCAAAGCATATACCTGTAAAGTGAAGGTTGCGGAGCCTCAGATAGTTCAGGAGAGAACCCTCCATGTGGCCCTTAATAAGAATAAAACGGTATCCCTCAAAGGTATAAAGAAGCCGATATGGAAGCCGGAAGATGAGACTGTTGTGAGAGTAAAGGGCAGCAAGTTTAAGGGACTAAAAGCCGGAGATACTATCGTGAGTACTGAGTATGAAGGCAAGACATATCAGATACATGTATATGTCGAAGACCCGACTATTAACGTCGCTGAAATTAATGCGAAGGGTAAAGATAAGTACACAGCTGTGATGAAAGCAGGCGATAAGATCCCGCTTTCGTATAACTTTGTAGAGCAGGATGTAGTATTCAAGAGCAGCAAGGGTGAGGTAGCATATTGGGATGATGATGCAATAGTTGCTCAGATGCCCGGAAAG
>CACZOE010000251.1 GCA_902782695.1 uncultured Lachnospiraceae bacterium
AGAATATGAAAAATGTAGAAACTGATCCCATTATTATAACTTTTATCAGTTCCTTAGGAGTAAATAAAGAATCTGCTCCAAATCCTGAAGTTACCAGATAGTAAGCTCTGCCAAGAACTACACAGGATATTATAAATACCACAAGACAGAGGATTGGATTTCTAAACTTCAGCGTTTCACTTTTCTTATCTCCGTAGAGAAGATCTATCAGTTTGCAGCGGCCTACTGAGATGGTATTAAATATCATAACCACCACGTACATGATTCCAAAATATATTATAGTCTTCACGGCTGCAGCTGCTGAAAAAACAAATTTGAAATTGCTCATATCAGCTTCAAAGATATTTGCCACAAGGATACTCATAAACTGCGAAAGAACGACACCTATCGCAAGACCTATAACAAGGGAAACTATTCCGACCAGAACTGTTTCTGTCAAAAGTATGGTGGACATTTTTCTCTTTCCCATACCTAGAGTCAGATATACTCCAAACTCTTTTTTACGCCTCTTTATAAGGAAATTGCTGGCATAGATGATCAGACCACCTAATACAACTGCAACAAACACGCTAACACCGCTCAGAAATGTTGTCATAAGCTTTAAAAGAGCCTTGGTGGAGCTGGTCACATTCATCATGGCTGTCTGTGAATCCAGAGCATTAAATATATAGAAGATAATAACGCCTATTACCAGGGTAAAAAAATATATCGAATAATCCTTTACGCTTTTTCTTATATTTTTGATTGCTAATTTAAAGAGCATCGCTTGCGTCACCTCCTAACAGAGAGATAACATCAATGATCTCATTGAAAAATTCTTTTCTGGATCTATCTGCACGAATGATCTCATTAAAGATTCCACCATCCTTTATGAAGATAACTCTTTTAGCATAGGATGCCGTAAATGCATCATGAGTAACCATCAGTATGGTAGCAGGAATGGATTCATTCAGATATTTGAAGCTTTCTAGAAGCATTTTGCTGGACTTGGAATCCAGAGCACCCGTAGGCTCATCTGCCAGAACCAGTTTCGGCTCAGTGATGATAGCACGAGCTGCCGCTACTCTCTGCTTCTGACCTCCACTCATCTGATAAGGATATTTATTCATTACCTCTTCGATGCCCAGTGCTTCTGATACTTCCCTGATACGCTCATCTATTTTTAAAGCACCCACTCCCTGAATGGAAAGTGCTAGAGCGATATTCTCATAGGCGGTCATTGTATCCAGCAGATTAAAGTCCTGAAAAACGAATCCCAGCTCCTCACGTCTGAATTTGTTTAAAGCATTTCCTTTCAGCTTTGTAATGTCATTTCCGGCAACATAGATATGACCTGAAGTAACTCTGTCGATGGTGGATACACAGTTAAGAAGCGTTGTCTTGCCGCTTCCGCTGGCTCCCATAATTGCTACAAATTCGCCCTCATCCACCTCGAAGCTGATGCCATCGAGAGCTTTCGTGAGAGACGACTTGCTGCCGTAGTATTTTTCGATTTGATCAATCTTAAGTATCTGTTCCATATCATTCCTCTTTTCTTTTCAGAGGGACATAAATAAAGCCTTTTTTGTTTATGTTCCCTTGTTCATTTGACTTTCTGAACATAGGATAAACCATAAAAAAGGGATTGTCGTTTTTTCTATATTACTTAACATTACAAAACTGTAATATAAAACTCTATACTACATCGTAAAACTCATTATTCTTAATAAATATGCTTACTCTGGTCCACTCTCCCTGCTCTGATTCTAGAGAAATATCATGTCCCAGTTTTCCACATAATTCTTTTACTATATAAAGTCCCATTCCTGTGGATTTAATCGTGTTTCTTCCATTGAAGCCGGTGAAGGACTTATCAAAAACTCTCTTTAGATCTTCCTTAGGTATTCCAATTCCGTTATCTTCAACGATTATTTCAAGTCCACCATCTTTTAAAGATGTTTTGATTTTTACATAGGATTGAGATTCTTTTTTATACTTGATACTGTTGGATATGAGCTGCCCCATAATGAAGACCAGCCATTTCGAATCTGTATTTATAACCAGCTGATTTAAATCCAAATCTCCATTTTCAATCAGAAAATCCACTCCGTTATCCTGAAGACTCTCCCGATAAGTCATGGCTGTATCATGAATAATATCTGCAACGCTTACCTTTGAGATATGATAATCTTTCTCAGCACTTCCTGACCTGACATAATAAAGAATCTGATTAACAAGCATTTCAATTCTTCTGGTTTCTGCCAGAAGCTTCTTATATTCCTGAGCTCCTGAAAAATCATTACTTCCACTCATATTATTCTCCTGCTTTAACAGATTATGGAGCTTCAGACTGATAGCAGAAAGTGGAAGCTTTACCTCATGCAGCCATAGCTCTATATACTCAGAAAAATCCTTGCCCTGCTTCTGATACATAGCTACATTTTCAGCCATGGATTTATCTATCTCATAGAGAATATCATATAGTATCTTTCCTTCCAGAAATTCCGGCTTCTCCAAAGTTTCCAGAACGATATAGGCCTTATCCATACGAGATACATTTTCCATCAGACTATTATAAAATTTTTTCTTATGATTATAGTCGTAGATAAATATACTTATACCAGACACAAGAAAAAGCCCGGTTATAAGAGCTACTCCTACCGGGTTTACTTTAAATACAACAAGCAGCCATATAGTGATCAGCAGTACAATGAC
>CACZOE010000252.1 GCA_902782695.1 uncultured Lachnospiraceae bacterium
CGGCGACCGGGGTCGAACCGGTACGGGTATTACTACCCACGGGATTTTAAGTCCCGGGCGTCTGCCAATTCCGCCACGCCGGCATTTCACTGATGGTTTAAATCAGCATGGACTATTATATATTCTTTTTATTATTTATGCAACTATTTTATTAAGAAAGCGTGCGCCATAAGACGCACGCTGATTCTTTATTATTTAACTTTTACTTTGCCACTTATTTTAGATTTTTTAAGCAGCTTCATATAAGCTTTCTTTTTACCCTTAGGTGTTTTGACAGATGCATTCTTTTTAATTCCCTTGAACGCATTCTTTCCTATCTTAGTTAATTTTTTAGATTTGATAATTATCTTGCCGGCATTCTTACATCCACTAAAGGCACCTGATCCAATTCTGGTAATATTCTTACCAATTACTATAGTCTTAATCTTCTTTCTGCCCTTAAATGCATTCTTTGCTATGGATGTAACCTTGTAGGTCTTATTATTTATCTTAACCGTTGCAGGTATCACCAGCTTGCTGCCTTTTTTCTTGTGGTATTTGCTTATCTCTACCGTATCGGTTCCGGTAATCTTGCAAGTGAATTTACCTGAATCATCCTTAGCTACATCACCAATCGCCGGTCCAGAAACTGGAGTTGCCGGAGTTTCGGTCTGAGCTACTACAGGCGGAGACGCTGGAGTGTCAGCCGGTGTGTCAGCCGGTGCCTCGGTTGGTGCTTCGGTCGGCGCCTCAGTTGTATCATCATAAACTTTTATAGATACTTTTGCTTTGGAATCCATGTATGGCAGGCTTGCCACTACATCTGCTGTTCCGGTTCCTACCGCTTTGATCTCACCGTTTTCACTTACCGTGAGTACGCTTGTATCAGAGGAACTCCAGTCAACAAAAGCACTGAAATCAGTAGAATCAGAATCATGGATTATATCTACAGTAGCCTTTCTGGAGTCTCCAATCTTCATATCCTTACTATCAGCATTCATCTTGAGCTTAGACTTATCCAATGGATAGAATGTTAATCCTCCAGGATTTTCCGCTAACGACTTAGCAAGACCGGTTCCGCTCATACCAAATATATTTTTTACACCAGTATACTGGACTGCACTGTACTCAATATCAGCAACCTTGCTTGGAATGAGAATATTCTCTATCCGGGTGCTAGCCTCTTCTCTATAATAGGCTTCAAACCATGTTGTAAACGGATCAGTTCCAAAATCCGTGAGTGTTGTTGGAAGCTTAAGATTCTTGAACTTCATTCCTGAAAATGCATATTTAAAGATACCTTTTGTACCCTCTTCAATCTCAAGAGTAGCATTCTCATCAAGCTTTCCACTATATCCATAAAATCCGACGCCTACATATAGGCAGCCCTGCTGTTCTTTTTCCCACGCTGTACTCGCAAAGGCTCCCGCATACCCCTTACCATTAATACTAGAAACCTGAGCACCGGAATCAATCACAATATCAGCAAGTTTATTATCATTTACAAATGCATAAGAAATCTGTGTAACAGACTTCGGAAGTTTAACAGAAGTAAGCGCTGAATTTTCTGCAAATGCAAAATAGCCAATAGACTTTACATTTTTCAGATTAAGAGTCTTTATAGGACAGTGACAAAAAGCATATTCATCAATTTCTTCTACTGAATCAGGAATATTAACGTCTGAAAGCTTTACACATCCATTAAAACAGTTATAAGGTATTGTCTTATATCCCTCAGGAAGTGTCACCTTCTTCAGATTCTCATTATGTGGAAACATGCTATAAACAAGTTTTGTGCTTGCATCTGCAATAGTAAGTTCCTCGAGTTCTGGAAGATTACTAAAAACACCTCTATAGCGGCTTTCAATCTGAACACCTTTATTAATAACTAACTTCTTTGCCTTATTCAGAGCCTCTCCAAATCCCGAAAGAACCTTTTCCTGGTTATTATAATAATTATAATAATTGGCATAATAATTTGCAGAACCATAGTCATATTTGTCGTTGTCCACAATCGTTCCATTTCCTGTAAGCTGAAGCAGACCATCACTCCAGTAATTCCAGCTAATGGTTTCAAAAATAGGCTCATCCTTATCATAGTCGTAGTCTATAATGTGTTTTATCTCACCACTATCCGTAATAGTCGCCTTTGCATAGGCAATTGAATCAAATGTAAAGATCAGACCTAAAATAATAATAATCGACAGGACTCTGTATCCTAAACTAAATCTTCCTTTCACCCCGGTTACCCCTCCATTTTTCAGAATAAAGCTATTATATCACATATGTATCTATGGTAAAACAATAAAGTAACTTCATTTTCCGATAAATTATAAAAATCTATTTTTTAATTACTTTTCAACTGATTTTCTATATCATTAATCTCATCAATATACTCCTGAGGAAATTCAGTCAGTGGCTGCCAGTCGAAGTAATAAGCTATCGGGCTGGTCCTTTCTTTGAGAGCCGCCATCCTATCCTTCATATCCAACATCCCCTCATAACAAATCTCGGCAGAGCCACTGTCGCCCACCTTCAGAAATTCAGTCGCTGCATAATGCATAATGTCTATAAAGTCCAGATAATATTTGTAATGATATGGCGCCAGGTCTATAGCCTTTGTCTGATAACTTATAAAACCGGCTATGTCACCTTCATAGTATCTCTGAGCTGCCATAAGATTATATGCTTCATCAACATATTTATTCTGCACAAGTATTCTTTCAGCCAGAACACTTCCATAATAAATGTCATCCGACGCATTAATAAGATGTACTCTGGCAGTAGTATTATATTTCCATATACGAACTGAGGATTCATAAAGTCCCAGATAATCCATCAGATCCGAAAGTCCCATGATGATCGACAGAACTGTAATTATAACTAAAGTGCATCCTGATATGATCATCTGCAAAGGCTTTAATTCTATCTTTTTAATTTTCTCCTCTGTCATAAATAGATTAACGATCATAAAGAATGATATATACTGCATATCAAAATCAAACATGATATGAATCAGAAGTACGGACAAGATCAATTTATAGATTACCGGCTTATCCTTAAGAAATATCTCTCTTACGTATAAAACAAGATAAATCAGTCCGGGAATAATACCAATATCCAGCATAAACTGAAGAATATCATTATGGACATGTATTACAGTATAATGCGCAGTCTGATAACTGTCCTCAAGATAGGTATACCCATAATACCCCAGCCCCACAGGATGATCCTTCAACATTGGAAGGGCATCCCTCCAATACAGAACTCTTCCAAAAAAAGTACTAAATGAAGTAGAAATTGTCAGCAGTCTGTCTCTTAATATAAGCGCAGCTATAACTGCAATTATACATAGTATAGAAGCTGCTATGAGAATAATGTTGAAGCCGGACTGAGAATCTTTTTCACTCACATTTTTCTCTTTAATCAATATATAAATCAGTCCAGCCACTGCAGGAAGTACAAGAACCATTACCGCTCTTGAACCGGTGGAATAAATACCGACTAAGGAGATGACTGCATGAAGCAGATTGATTTTATTCTCTCTTATTTTGTAAACAGACATCATAAATGTTATCAAGAGAAATGCAGCAAATGTGTTAGGATATTGAAATGTACCTGACACTCTGCCTGATACACTGAAGAACTGACGAAGTGGTTTGATGAGATATAGAACTATCGCTAAAGCAGTCATTATACTTCCAATCAGAGGAAGCAGATCAATTATCTTCTCCTTTTTTACCTCAGCTGTATCTAAATATACACAAAAAAGAAACACCGGAAGGAACTTAACCACCCCCATTACCGACATTCCTTTATCTATACCCCAGGCTGATACCAAAAGGTACAGCACTGAGATCATTATCAGAGAAACCGAGTACAAAGAAAGGTTTATTCGTAGTTCTTTTTTCTTCAGAGCTGTTACTATAATTGCTGCAACAATCAATATGCTTACAATTGAAGAGCTATATATAAAGAATCCACCTGCAAGTAGTAATGTAATTCCTATTATGCTTAATGCAGTTATCATTGTTATTTTCGAGTTCATCATCACTTTTTCCTGTATCTGCTGATAAGTTTTACAAATTCATCCTTAGGTATGGGCTTTGAAAAATAGAAGCCCTGCAGATAATCAACATTTAATTTTTTTAGAAGATTTATCTGGTCTACAGTCTCTACACCTTCCACCAGAATTAGTTTCTTCATCTGCTGGATCATACGTATGGTATTTTCCAGAATGATCATTCCGAGTTCACTTTTTTCTGCACACCAGAGAAGACTCTTATCTATCTTCACTACATCCAGATTAAGTGAGAATACTGCACTAACATTTGAATACCCAGTTCCGTAATCATCCATTGAAAACATAAATCCACCCTGTTTCAGCTGTTTTATAACATCACCCAGCGTACCATAATCGTCAGCAGCTATGGACTCAGTTATCTCAAAATTTATCATTTTTTTACTAATTCCATATTTGTCAACTATTCGATTTACATTATCAACAAAACCCGGTCTCATACATTGAAGCACCGAAAGATTTACATTTATGTTGTCGATACCATACTTCTCAGATATACCTGTTTTTAGGAATTTGCAGACTTCCTCCAGAACAAAATCATCAATATCATCTATAAGACCTGTCTGTTCAGCAACCGGTATAAATTCATCAGGATAAAGATTGCCCAGCTCTTTATCATGCATTCGAATAAGTGCCTCTGCTCCATGAAGGGTGCCATCTAGGTGATACGTAGGCTGATAATATACCTCATAACTATTTTCAGTAAACCCACGAGAAATAGCTCCAACTATAGCCTGACGCCTCATAATATAGTTCAGTGAATCCCCCTTCAGAACCTTCTTTGCAGAATCCTTCGGAGTAGGACAGTCTATCATGTAAAACATTTCGGCTGTAGATTTGATCTGTTCAGGTATAAATGCATACATTATTGTGGCATTTAACTGAATATTATAGTTTTTATAGTCCCATGGTCTCGCCAGTCTATTCGAAAGCTCATCAGCCAAAGCTTCAGCTTTTTCCTGATTCCTGCCATAAACAGTAAGAACAAATGTGTCCAGACTAGGAACATATATATAATAACGTTTAACGAGCTGCTTAAGGTAATCAGAAATAATATCTGATATTACATGTGATTCCTCATTTCCCACAAGCCTGTCAATGATATCATAATTATTTATCTTTATAACTATAACGCTAAGATGCCTGTTATGACGAAGACATCCACTAATATCCAGACTGAGCGCTGTTCTATTATAGAATCCCATACCAAAATCCATACGGTCATCTTCATTTTCGATCAACATCATGGCTCCGGTCATACCTATAGACTCAGCAAGAACCTCAACCTTCAGATTCACGTTGATCAGCTGTATCATAACTCCAATTACAACAAGAACAAAGAAGAACACTAGAGCAGTTTTACGTTTTTTAGATATGACTGACCAGGATTTTATAAATACGATAAACGCAAGAACATAGTATATGAGAGCAGCAATGTATATAAGCATTTCACCCCATTCACGATGAAATGTCAGATCTTCGTCCATGCTCCATATCCAGTTTGCAATAGGATTGATAAGAGCCATAACCTCTGTTATTACAAAAGGTACAGCAATTATTCTTGTTTTTAGATTTGATAAACGAGTAGATACGAAACTTATATTTGAAACATAATAATAAAACATAGGGCATAGTGCCGTATGCGTAACAAAATATGCATAAATGGAGATATAAACCATAGTGGCAGCATGTTCACTTTGAAATGAAATAGAGCCATAATACCCGGTTATTATATTCGTGGCAGCATCAATCATCAGAATGCATAGGATAGTTATAAATATTTTATTTTGCGTCTTGTCAGTACGTCCAAGAATAACTGTGTAGATCAGGTTTACAGCACAAATGGCCAGGGTTGCAAGCGCAACTCCAAGACTGAAGGAATAATCCAGCATATATAACACCCGTAACATTAGTTTTTTACGTGTTTATTGTATCACAAACAACTAATAATATAAATGAAATAACAAAAAAACCTTCGATACAGAAGTATCAAAGGTTTGTGTGGACGCTCGGGGACTCGAACCCAGGACCGTCCGGTTATGAGCCGGATGCTCTAACCAACTGAGCTAAGCGTCCCTGTTCACATTTCTGCTTAGGCAGGAATGTGAATGGAGCTTGGGCTCCACGCATTCTGCGAAGCAGAATCAAGACTTTGCGCCAGCAAAGGATTGCTTGGTTGCCTCGTAACCAAGGCGCCAAAGTCGATAAATTTTCAAGTGACCCGGACGGGAATTGAACCCGTGTTACCGCCGTGAAAGGGCGATGTCTTAACCTCTTGACCACCGGGCC
>CACZOE010000253.1 GCA_902782695.1 uncultured Lachnospiraceae bacterium
TATGGCATTAATTCAGAGAATTAGGTAAACAAAGATTAGGTGACAATGAGGACAGTTCTGATTGTCACCTTTTTGAGATTGTCGGGAATAGGCTGACTATTTTGAAAAGGTGATGTTCAGAGCTGTCCTCTTGTTTATTTGTATTTGTTAAGTGATTACATGCAGCGATTGCATGAAAGTTAGTTAGGATAACAAAATGAAAAGAGTAAGTATAGGTGGTCAGGCGGTTCTTGAAGGCGTAATGATGAAAGGTCCTGAGGCCTACGCCCTGTCAGTAAGAAAACCTGACAAGACTATTGAAGTAAAGGTAACTGAATATACATCATTTGGAGACAAGCATAAAGCATTTACTTTTCCGATACTTCGAGGCATTGTGAATTTTATTGAGTCACTCTATATAGGAATGAAGACTCTTATGGATTCTTCCGAGTTCCTTGAAGAAGAGGAAGAAGGTAATGCTGCCAATGGAAATGAGGCATCTGCTCAGAGTACAGAAAAGAAAAAAGAAGACTCCAGCAATACTGGTTACTTGATCGGTACGCTGATTGTTTCGCTTCTTATTGCAGTAGGTGTATTTATGCTCCTTCCAGCATTCCTTGCCAACTTCCTTTACAAGGTTACCGAAAGTGATCTTCTCGTAAACCTTGCGGAAGGTGTATTAAGGCTTGCTATATTTCTTGGCTATGTGGCAGTTATTTCTCAGATGGAAGATATCAAGAGAACATTTATGTACCACGGCGCTGAGCATAAGACCATAAACTGTATGGAAGCAGGAGATGACCTTACAGTTGAAAATGTAAAGAAGCACACCAGGTTTCATAAGAGATGTGGAACCAGCTTTGTGTTCATTGTAATGATAATCAGTATAGTTGTTTTCATGTTCGTCCATACAGATGTGATGTGGCTCAGACTCATTTCCCGAGTTCTGCTTATTCCTGTGATTGCCGGAATATCCTATGAGTTCATCAGATACGCAGGAAAGCATGAAAATGCCTGCTCAAATGTACTTAGTGCTCCGGGACTTTGGGTGCAGAGACTGACAACAAAGGAACCGGATGATGATATGATAGAGGTTGCCATCAAGTCCGTCGAGGGCGTAGTTGACTGGCATGAATATGTTGAGTGTGTGAGAAACAACTCATTTGAGGTTTAAAAATATTTGAATAGAGAAGAATATACAATTGGATATTTGATCAATAAAGCGTCCAATATTTTGGAAACTGCGTCCATTGAGAATCATCAGGGCGAGGCCAGATTTCTGATGTCATACTGCACGGGGAAGACCATTTCCACGCTCTATGCTGAACTGAAGGAAGAGCTGGATGAAGTGACCAGGATGAGATATATGAATCTGGTGAAGAAGAGGACGACCCATTATCCTTTTCAATATCTGATAGGTTATACCTATTTCATGGATTGGAAGTTTCTTTGCGAGGAAAAGGTTCTGATACCAAGATTCGATACGGAGAACCTGGTGTACTGTGCACTGGGAAATGTGTCTCCAGGCGATAAGAAGGTGCTTGATCTTTGTACGGGATCAGGCTGCATAGGAATCTCATTTAAGCTGTCCCGCAGTGAAAAGGGAGCAAATGATGAGGTGGTTCTGGCAGATATTTCGGATGATGCTTTAAGGCTGGCGCGGAAAAATGCGGATAGATTAGGAGCGGATGTGGAGATTGTTAAGACGGATCTCTTCTCGGCATTTGAAGATGAGGATGGAAATCCAATTAGAAAATTCGATGTGATCATAAGTAATCCGCCGTATATCCCAACAAATGATATAAAACGTCTGACCAAGGATGTCCGTGATTATGAACCTATGCTGGCGCTGGACGGAAGCAGGGATGGACTGCTGTTCTACAGAAAGATAATAGGCAGAGCGAAAGAGTTCCTTACAGAAAATGGAATGCTGTTTCTGGAAATAGGCTGTGAACAGTATCTGGATGTCTTTGATCTTCTTAGGGAAAATGGATTTGAACAGATTAGAAAAGAACAGGATGCGAATCATTTGGACCGAGTGGTTGCAGCCTGGTGACGGTGACGAATGATTGGTTAGATAGTTAGTTAGATAGAGAAATGTCATTCTAAGCGAAATGCGAAGAATCTTAATAGAATATTAGAGAGGTGCGAAAAATGTTTGATAAGTTAGAAGAGCTTGTTGAGAAACTTGACCAGATTATGAAAGAACTTTCTGATCCTGATGTTGTAAATGATCAGAGTAAATTTAGAAGACTTATGAAGGAGCAGAGTGACCTGACTCCTATCGTTGAAAAGTATAAAGAGTATAAGAAGGCTAAACAGGATGAAGAGGATAGCCTTATGATTCTTGATGAAGAGTCTGATGAGGAGATGAAGGAGCTTGCTAAGGAAGAACTTTCAGAAGCTAAGAAGGCTATTGAGAGATGTGAGCAGGAACTTAAGATCCTTCTTCTTCCAAAGGATGCAAATGATGAGAAGAACGTAGTAGTAGAAATCAGAGCTGGTGTTGGTGGTGACGAGGCTGCCCTTTTTGCGGGAGAACTTTACCGTATGTATCAGCACTATGCAGAGAAGAATAGATGGCAGATAGAAATCATTTCCATTGATGATACAGGTATTGGTGGTATCAAGGATGTGAACTTCCTTATCAAGGGTAAGGGTGCATACTCAAAGCTTAAGTACGAGAGTGGTGTACACCGTGTTCAGCGTGTACCTGAGACAGAGTCAGGTGGAAGAATTCATACTTCAGCTGCATCAGTTGCAATCATGCCAGAGGCAGAGGAAGTGGATGTTGAGATAAA
>CACZOE010000254.1 GCA_902782695.1 uncultured Lachnospiraceae bacterium
AATGTTTCTAGGATTGCGAGAATTGCTTTAGCAATGGAGCAATCCGTATGTCATATGGTGTCAAAAGGTACTTTTGACACCCACATCCTATTATAATATCGATACACTATTATAATCAAATATAAGCTTCTCAGAATAATACGAACGGGGATCCGATGGATCCCCGCTTTTTCATGTATATAAGTATTTCTAAATCAATTTACTTCAAAGGTAAAGCTTCCATTATTATCTACATACACGGAGCCTCCACCATCGTATACTGTAGGGTCTCCGTCCATTGTCCAGTTTCCACTTTCAAGGAAATATTCTTCTTCTGCTTCAAGTGGAATCAGCTTTCCGGCCGGTATCTTCTTTTCCTTCAGCCACTCGGCCTTTAGAGTAAACTCAAGTCTGTTTTCATTTCCAGCCTCATCCTCAGCTATCATCTGGATATACTTTATACCATTCTCTGAGTCCAGTACTATATCTGCGTTGGAATCTTCAGGACTTATCATCACTCCGTTCATCTTTATTCCTGCCAGATGCTCGTCTATGACTCTTACCACCATCTGATCACTGTATACTACTCCACCCTTTGTCAGCGAAGCTATATCTCCAAGGGGACTCTTAACATCCATAAAGACCGGTACATTTTTATCTATCTTTACTTTCTCTGTAACCGGAACCGATGAAGTTAATGCTCCATCCTTATTTCTCATAAGGAATACATTACTTATATCATTGTTAAATCCAAGCAGCGACATGTAGGTGCCCATGAGATTTTTAGAGATAGAATAACCACTGGCCGCCTTCAGGTACACATCACTTACATAATAATCATTCTTGCCCTTAGTTCCTGTAAGTGTATAAGGTTCATCCGGAGTATCCAGGTATACTATCCTGAATTCAGCTTTACAGGTAATCGGCTCATACTTTGCGGTTTCCGGAATCTTTGCCCTCACCACATATTCGCCAACAGTCTTTGGCTGCGTTTTTGTGTACGCCTCCTCCGGAGCCTTTTTCAGCTTATATTCAAATACAGCTTTTTTAGCTCCATCTGACAGAGTATTCAGCTTAGGCTCATACGCAGTTCCTGCAATTACATCATCTATGGATATTTTAGCACTCACTTCATTCTTATAAATCCTGTAGTCCACTGTACAGCTTGCCGCTTCATAAGTATCTGTAGCAGGAATGATTGCCTTAACAGTATAGTTTCCGGCAGCTTTCGGTTTATCCTTAATGTAATTATCACCGGACTTCGATCTATCCTTGTAAACGAAGGAAGCTTTATCTTTACCATCTGAATCCGTAGTAAGAACCGGTTCATAATCCTGTCCTGCATATATCTTGCCAACCTCAACCTTCAGTATTGAAGCAGTCTTTTTACTGATGGTAAATGTAGCTGTGCATACTATTTTATCATAGTAGTCAGTGGCAGGAACGGTTGCACGTACCATATATTTTCCAGCCTTTGTGGGCTTTTCGGTCACGTATTTGCTATCATCCTCTGATTCCTTCTTATACTCAAATACCGCCTTATCCTTTCCATCTGAAATAGTTGTAAGAACCGGTATATAATCCGTGCCTATAATGGTATCCGGAACCTCTACCTTGTTTTCTCCGGTACTTCTTTTATTTATGGTAAATGTAGATGTACACTGTACCATTTCAAATGTATCTGTTTCCGGAATGGTTGCACGTACTATATATTTTCCTGAGGCCTTTGGTTTTTCAGTTACAAAGGCACTATCGTCTTCCGTCTCTTTCCTGTATTCTATCACTGCCTGATTTTTGCCGTCAGAATCAGTTGTGAGGACGGCTTCGTATTCCTTTCCTATAACGGAATCAGGAACAATTATCTCAGCAACTGACGGAGTCTTTTTCATTATTCTGAAATCCGATTCACAGGAGCCTTCCTTATAGATATCGGTTTCTGGAATAACAGCCAGTACATTATAGGTTCCGGCAGCAGTCGGTTTCTCAGAGGTATACTCCGTATCAGAAGAACTCTTATATTTGAAAACAGCACCTGATCTGCCGTCCGAGTCTGTAGTAAGCACGGGTTCAATCTCTGTTCCAACATATACATCACTTACCGAAACACTTGAGTTAGGAGTAATCAGTGGATACTTGAGAGTGAAACCAAGGGATATCTCTCTTCCCACCTTATCAAAAGCCATAAAGTAAGTATCCTGAGGCTGTCCTATAATACCTTTAAATACAACTGTAGATTTATAGGTACTTCCAACTGCAGTAACACCACCATTTTCTCTTGTATATTCTGCATCTGGTGTAATCACCTTATCCAGATTGGTATCAGATATGGTTATCTCGATTTTTTCTGCTCTTACAACTTCTCCCTCGCCAAAAGATTTTGAGACACCGTCCACAACAATACTATCAATAACCGGATCTACATAATCAAATATCAGGTTTTTCAGTTCAGGAGCTATAAGCTCATAATTCTGGAAGGAAGTCTCTGCTTCATCTGAATTTCTCTTCAGGTAAAAACAGGTATCAGTATTAAATGATTCTCCAACATATAGATCATCCCAGTTAAGTGAAATCGAATCAGAAAATGAAGAACCGCCATAGGTTTTTATCTTATATCCCGACGCCGGTTTAAGAGTAACCTCATCCTTCACATATATATCATTTGAAAGTCCTTCCATAGTTACGTAACTATCACCGGAGGTCTTAACACAGTCTGAAAGAGGCAGATAGTCTATACTAAATCCCTTTTCTTCTGATATTTCTTCTCTATAAGAGCCATCGGCAGGAGCAACTACTCGAAATGTATAATTTCCAACTTCGACAGGCTTTTCAGTAGTGTAAACACTTGAACCTTCTTCAGCATATTCAAGGTAAGGAGTTCCCCCGTAAGCAGTATCCGTAGATACAACACTCAGAAAATCATAAGCAGTACCGTAAAGTGGATTTGTATAAGAGCCAATACTTATTCCAGGAACATCCAACAGATTATACGCAGTATCATCAACTGCTCCTGTTATAGTTTTCTTACAATCTCCCACCTGAAGTGTAAATGTACCACCACTTGATGTTATCTGTGTTGTCTCCTCTGCAACTACTGTGGCATTTATATTCCGACTATCCTTAACAAAACTTGATTTAGCCTTTATTTTCGATTTTGAAATATCAGAATAAATATCACTGTTAATCGTTACCTGATCAGCTATTATAGTTCCTCCGGAATTACTATTACCATTTTTAAAACTGTTTATTCCATTTGATGCCAGAGTAGCGGCATTAAAAACAGTCATTGTCAGATTTGAATAATTTATTACTACATTATCTGAGGTACCAGATAATGTTCCACCAATAGTTACATTATCGGCAAACAGGATAAACATTGTATCCCTTTCTCCATCCCCCAAAAGCCTTACTCCACTAAATGTAAAATCTTCATAAACTCTGAAATTCACATTAGGTCCTACAGCTACTTTACAACCGTTGCTAACTTCAACTCCATCAATCTTGTAACCACTATCATATTCTAAATCCATATTTTCAAAACCATCTTCAATATCTGTCGTAACATAATATTCACCACCGACATTGGTCACTGATCCAGTTGCATTTACTCCGTTTTTTACAGGAAACTGATACAGAGAAGACAGTATGAGAATAAGTGCCAGAATGATACTCAATATTCTTTTGGTTATATGATATTTTGATACTTCTTTTTTCATATATAATCCTCAATTCTTATTTGAAAAACTATTTCCACTCTATCACGCAGTCTCTGTTTATAGGAGTTGAGAAGTCGAAGTCCCAGTCTCCGCTGGTGGATGGCTTAAGAGTAGGACGTACTACTTTCTCACCCTTCTTAACAGTCTGAGTTCCAAACTGTTTTCCACTATACATAAATCTGACTATGTAAGGTCCTTCTAAGATTCTGTCAATTTCAGGATTGGTTATTGATACCTGTCGTCCATTATCATTATTAGCCTTCAGTCTTCTCAGAACATCCTCCGGCAATGTGTCATAATCAATATCTGTAGGAGCAGATACATAATCTGTAGTCTTATCATCCTCATATATGAGAACTTCTTTTCCCTTCTCTACTGCTACTTCGTTATCAGCTACAGTACCATCCTTATATACAAGTTTTGTTGTAACCTTTCCATCAAATACAGAAACTCTTGTGTATTTGACACCGTCAAGTTCATATATGTATACACGGAATATAGTTCCTCTTACTGACATAGTAGAGTTTGGAGTATTTACTTCATAGGCAGCCTCTTCAGGCAGCTGATTCGCTATATCATTAGTTATCGCACCCTTCAGAAGTTCGATGCTGGTCTTGCTGTTTACACTGTCGCCACTTGCTTTCAGTTCTATTTCAGTTCCTTCCTCAAGATAGATATACTTATCTTCATCAGCCTGAATATTCAGAGTTCCTTTTTCAAGTGAAACCCTGTCGCCTGATTCCAGAACCATGTTGTTATATGGCGATATATCTCCTATTTCCTTTCTGTAAACATTTGCCTCGCCTTCTATCTGATATATCTTCAGAATTCGATACGTATGTTCTCTGAAGGAAATAAAAAGTGCAATTATAACACCTGTTATAATAATAAGAAATACTGAAACAAATATAACTATTTTCTTAACATTCATGATAATACCTATACCCCAAAAAAAGAAAAACTACATCACTTAAATTTTACTTTATCACACCTATGATGTAAACAAATAAAACTAATAAAATAATAAAAATGCCAGAGAACCCATGTAGAGCTCCCTGACATATATAAAACTATTTAAAACTCTCTGCAGCATAGTTCAGCAGATAATCTTCTCCCCTATCAAAGATTGCCGATATACAAGCCTGATCAAAAGGAATTTTCTCATCAAATGGTGTTCTTCCCACATGATCTGTATAGGTATCTATTGCTATCTCACCATTGGGAAACAGGTTAGGTACTGCAGAAAAACTAATCTGTCCCTCCTCCAGGTTTATTCCGGTAACAGCCTGGCAGGAACTGTTACTCCTTGTAAGTCCCATAACCTTTACATTTGGAAAGTCACCCATCATATAATCCATGTCATCCCCGGCACTTACACACCTAGAATTTACCAAAAGGATTATATTTCCATCATGCCAGATATCTTCTCCCATATATACTGATGGAACACCCATCTTATACTTTCCATTTTCATCTCTTTCATAGGTCGCGGTAGCTTCATTTATAACTGCGTTATAATAAGTGAGATGTTCACCCTCCGGAGCAAATATCTGTGCGATTGCTTCAACAAAATATGGATTTCCTCCTCCATTAGATCTAAGGTCAAATATGATATTCTTTACTCCGGCTTCCTTAAGAGCAAGAACCTTACTTCTGACCTGCTCTGAAACCTTAGTAAAGTCTGAACCTTTATAAGTCTCCTGATCATAAGCCATCTGGCTTATTCGAATCATATAAGTATCAGGACTCACCTCCTGCCACTCCAGATTTGTTATATTAACTCCTTTATCTATTTTTTCCATGGTGTCAAAAAGTCTTGGAGCATATATTCCCAGATTCGGAGCTGATACTACCTTCTCATTTCCACTGCCGTCTATAAATGTTATGTCAACCGATGGATTATCTGTGACTGCCGCTCCTGATCTGTTTTTCATTTCTTCACCAGGCACAAAGGTATCACCATAGTTCATATCTCTTCCTATTCCGGCTGCATACATAGGGATATAAAACTCCTCATTTTCTCTGACCGGATATTGATAGATATAATAGTTCACTTTCTTCAGGTACTCTTCAATGGGTTTTCCATTCCATTTAGTTATTACAGTGCCGTTCTTTATTCCCGCATTCTTTAATGTAAGCCTGTCAGCCTCTGCAGTTTCCGGCATAAACAGACTCTTAACTGTATACATTCCCACTTCATCCTGATCGGTGCTATTTATGGAATAAGAATTATCATAACCTTCAACATTTATTGCCACATATTCTCCTGTCGTAAGTCTTGCCAGAGATAGTCCG
>CACZOE010000255.1 GCA_902782695.1 uncultured Lachnospiraceae bacterium
GAATGGTAGTGAGAAAAACTCAAATTATTCGGGTTCAGCATGAATAATGGAGGAATGCAATATGGACAAATAGAATACCGCAGCAAACAAAAGACCACCAGAGTTGTTTCCTGGTGATATTATATCGATGTAATGAGTAGGTAAACAAGCGGCTGATAGATGTTGCAGGTAAAACGGAATAACAATAGGGTAAGCTTATTTTGAATCAAAAGGAGGAAAAGATGAGAAAAGGATTATTATCAGTGGTAGCTCTTGGTGCAGCAGTCGTTTCGATGAGTACTTGTGTGATGGCATCGAAAATTGATTATTCCAATACGGATACGATTAAGATGGTACAGGAAAAACTGAATGCTGCAGGATTTGATTGTGGCACTCCTGATGGAGTAGCTGGATCAGGGACAAAGGCGGCTATACAAAGCTTTAGAGAAGCAAATGGCCTGGAAAAGAGTGAAGATATAGATGCTGAGCTCTTTAATGCATTAACATTGAGCAAGGAGCAGAATGGATTTGTAAAAGCTGTTCTTGAGGCAGCTGATGGAAACCTCGGAGAAGGTGAAAAACTAAAAGAGGTTACTCTTTATGATAATGATCTTTGCTTGTCCGTAGACTTGGGAGATACTTCAAATAGTGACGTTCCAGCTGAAGACATCGCCCTTGTCAGAGTATCCTCACTGACGGATGCTATACTTGAACTTGGAAACTTCGAGCATCTTTGGGAGACGATTACCGTTGACTTTGGTGATATGGGGGAGGTCGTTAACGGGAAGGATAATATAAAAGATGATGGTTATGGAAAATACTTTGACTCAGCAAAATTCGAATTGAAGAAGGATACGGAAACCAATAGCGAAGGGTCAGAAGTGTCGGTTGCTGGAGACAATAGCGCCGCGACTGTTTCAAGTGACGGGGTTACTCCGGAAGTGAAAGAATTCCTTGATTCCTATGAAGCGGTCATGAATAAGTATTGTGATTTTATGGAGAATTATGATCCAAATGACATATCTGCCATGACAGAATATTTAACGTTGTTGCAAGAATACTCTGACTTTGCCGCGAAGGCTGATGCAATGGATGAGTCATCCATGACAGATGCAGATTACAAGTACTATATTGATGTTATGGCGCGTGTGGAGAAGAGACTGATTGATGTGAGTTCATGAGCTAAGGAAGTATATCCATTTTCAAATATGACACTTTTAACATAGTTGGCAAATAGATAAGTGTGATATGGGTGGTTTGTCTAAGGCGGTTCCGTATAAAGGAACCACCTTTTGTGATACGTGCTGATAAGTGTGAGTTGAAAAGAATTCGTGCTCAAGGATGATATTTGAATTGATAACAATTCCAATTGATCTACGTTTTCGATGGTTTAAATAAGGGATGCATTGATAAGCATTTATTCTGGCCAGACGACTGCAGAAAGGAAAGATTATGATGAAACGAATCTTTACGATTGGGTTTGTATGTATCATTATTATGGTGTATCCATTGCTCGCTTTTGCAGAAAGCCAGGAGGACTTCCTGACTGATCTGGCTAATGGGCTGAAAGCACGATGGGAAATAAGTGACGGTGCGACAGATGAAGAACTATGGGATATGGGGCTAAGAGCATCATATATAGAGGCTGAACTTGAATATATTGCAAAATACAAAGATGCTTCTTTTGATAATGAAAAGTTTAGCCAGTTGGCACAGTTATATCTTCAGGGAGTCACCCTTCAGGAAAAGGCCATTGCTTACTACAATGACTATCCAATTGTTTTTAACAATGTATGGTCTACTGGTTATATGATGCGTGCGTATGCCATTGTTGGACTGCATGATTATTATGGCCTTGATATTCGAGAAGACAGCCTCCAGGAGTTTAAGGACTATATTGTTGGAATTGAACAACCAAAGACGGCAACTATCACCGAATATGGAAGGGCTACGGAAGAAGAGCATGTATTGGATCTGGAAAGCATATCTATGTATCCTTTCAGCGATGAGTATACAAAGATTGAGGTAAAAGTCCGAAATGTATCGGATAAGAAAATACAGGATATGAGCCTTAAGTTTAATGTCTTGGACGATAACGGTGATATCTTGAGTAACACTTCTGCATATAATGACGGCATACTGAATGCCGGACAAGCTACAACTGTAAGCTGTACCTTTCAAACTGAAAATGCGACTACGGTAGAATTCATGGGAATAAGTTATACCAAGGAAACCGGAGAATATGTGGA
>CACZOE010000256.1 GCA_902782695.1 uncultured Lachnospiraceae bacterium
CAGCAAGCCAAAGCAGGCTGCGTTAAGTAATTAGTCAAGGTAGCTCGGAATAGATTTGCTCGACTCGCAGGAATTATTTATTTAGGAGATAGAAATGAACGAAGATATGATAATAAAGAAAACTGAGAAAAAATCCCTCAGAAAACAACTTATAAAAAGGTTTGCCATAATCTTCTTTGTGGTGTTGCTTCTACTTACATTTTTCTCAAATACAATAATGAATCGGACTCTTCCGGAGGTTGAGACGGTTACCATTAATGGTGGTTCTGTTTCAAAGAAGGTGAGATGTCAGGGTACAGTAGAGATAAGTCAGGATGTGGAAGTGACTGTTTCCGGAAACAGGAAAGTTAAGGATGTTCTGGTTGAGAATGGAGACACTGTGAAGAAGGGCGATATTATCATGTCCTTTGAGGAATCTGAAAACACTGAACTGGAAGAGGCTGAAGATAGTCTGGAAACCATGGAGATCAATTATGCAAAATCTCTTCTCAAGGTTGCTCCGGATTATGAGGATGATAATGAAGCAATTGCCGAAGCGAGAGAAGACCTTAAGAAGGCCATAGATGCGCAGGATAAGGCTTTTGATGATAACAGAAAACTGGATAAGTTGAAGGCGGATTATAAGAGTGCTCAGGCAAAGGCTGATAAACAGCAGGCAAAGGTTGACAAGCTGAAGGCACAGGTAGATGGTTATGCTGAGACAGGTGATTATGATACTGTATCTCAGACAGTTGAATCTGATAAAACAACTCTTAAGGATGAACAAAATACTCTTGCACAGCTGAAAAAGGAACTTACAAGACTTACAGAAGATTATAATGATGCAAAAGCAAAATATGAATCCAGTATAGGTGCGTATAATGATTATCTGGTCAAGCTTGCGGAGTATCAACAGAAGGTTGCTGATTACGAGGCTGGTATTTCTACTATAGAGCCTATCCCTCCTGAAGTGGTTGAAGAGCCGGCTCTCCCAAGCGAAAAAGAATATCAGAGAAGTGTAGAAGATAAACAGGTTGAGATATCGACTTCTGAGGCAAAAATTGCAGCAGCTGATGCACAGCTGAAAAAAGATCAGGCTACTCTTGCAACTCTCAGTCCATCTGTTGATGTAAATAAAGATTATAAGAAAGCTTCAGCAGATCTTGAAAAGTTAAATGCAGAGGTTACAAAGGCTGAGAAAGCTGTAACCGATATGGGTGAGGTTATAACAAATGAAGCTGCAGCTGATGATGTAAAGGCTAAAAGAAAAGCTTTGGAAACTGCCATTGAGGCACTCAGTGACAAAAAGGAACAGGATAGTATAACTGCCCAGACAGATGCATATGATCGTCAGACTTCTGAGAAGGAGATAGAAAAGCAGAAGGAAAAGATAAAGAAGCTGAAGGAAAATGATGATTTTACAGAACTGAAAGCTTCAGAGGATGGAACTATATCAGGACTTAGTGTCAAGGCTGGTGATTCAATAACAGCTGATTCTTCAGTTGCTACTATTCAGCTGGCGACCAGTGGATATGAGGTTTCCTGCTCGGTTTCTAAATCAGAATCAAGACTTTTAAAGGTTGGAAATGAAGCTTCTATAGAGAATATCTGGGACAGTGATGTTACCAGTGAGATAAAGAGTATCAAGTCAGACCCTGCAAGTCCTAATCAGCAGAGTATTGTAAAATTCAAGGTGGTTGGAAATGTACAGCCGGGCGAGACTCTTCAGTTTGCAGTTGGAGAAAAGGGCGGCAAATACGATACAGTGGTTCCTAATAGTGCTGTTAAGGAAGACTCAGAAGGAAAGTATGTTCTTGTTGTAAAGATTAAACCAACACCACTGGGAAACAGATATATAGTAAAAAAGACGAAGATTGAGATAGAAGCTCAGGATACTGCAAATACAGCAATTCTGGGTGAGGTGGCTCAGTATGAAAATGTAATTACAAATGCATCAAAACCTCTTGATAATGGACAGCAGGTACGACTTACAGATAACTAGTACATTTTATTTTAGTAACAGGATTTAGATCTAAAAAAGACTACATGAAAATGAAAAAACCAACAGACAAAAAACTATTAAATAAAATACTTCTTACAGCTCTGGCGGTGAGTATATTTATCATTCTTCTGATACTGATCATAAATGGTATCAGAACCTCTCATGCCCAGCTTTTATATTCTGAAATGGCCGGAGAGAGATGGCAGGGGGGAGACATTCCTTATAGTGAGGTTTCAGTTTTCTATGCCAGGGATAATTCTATAAATGAGAATGATATAAAGGGAATCAGAACCAAGATCAACAAGAAGCTGTATGAGGATTCTTATCTGACGGAGGATTCAGAAAAAAGAGCATGGATTGACTCGTATTGCGGACAGACCGTAAAAACTCTTCGTAAAGATCAAAGTACACTTGAGGTAAATGTATATGCCGTGGGAGGAGATTTTTTTCTGATACATCCAATCCCTCTGGCAGCTGGCAGCTATCCTGACCTTACAAGCCCTGATGTAAACCAGATCCTTCTGGATGAATATACTGCCTGGAATCTATTCGGCGGTAACAATCTTGCGGGAATGAAAATCTGGATAGATGATAGTGTATTTACCATTACTGGTGTGGTAAGAGTTGAGGACCGTAAAGAGGTTCAGCAGGCTTATGGTAATAGAAATGCTGTTTATATTCCGATAAATGCATTTAATAAAAATACAGAGCAGGATAAGGAGACGGGAGAAGTTCTTGCTAACTGTTATGAGGCGGTGGTTCCAAACAGTATAAAAAACTATGCATTAAATACGGTGGCTGAGGCTGTGGGAATACAGTTTGAAACCGATGAGGAAAAGAAAGAGAAACGATCTGTTTTAGATTTTGATGGAATAGAAATAGTTGAAAATACCGGCAGATATGATGTATCATCATTATATAACAGAATGAAAAATCAGAAGTATAGTGATATGAAGACGAATGATATTGTATATCCTTATTGGGAGAACGTTGCCCGGTATGAGGAGTCCAGAGAAATCGGGACTATCAGATCAATGCTTGTTATGATGATAATCCCGCTCATTACATTTGTCGCAGGAATAGTGTGGCTCATAAGGAGAAGGAGAATTGCACTCATTCCATTTATACTTCTGAAGGATAAGATAGAAACAGTGATCGAATCCAGAAAAGAAAAAAACTATGAGAAAAGAATCGAAGCTGAAAAGGCTGAGAAAAACGGAAGCAGCAAGGAGACTGAAACTGATAAAATGGATGCTCCAGGCAAAGTGTAACGGCTGCTCCGTTTAGGAAGAGAGAAACTGGTACTTTGGGGAGTATATATGAATAGTTATGAAATTACAGTATTGGGAAAGGTTCAGGGGATAGGTTTTATTCCGTTTGTAGCCGAATATGCTGAGGAGCATAATCTGAAAGGGGCGGTAAGAAATTCCGGCGCCTCGGTCAAGATACATGTCGTGTGTGAATCAGATGAGATAGGAGGACTTACCTATTATCTCAGATACAATTGTCCGGCTGGCGGAAGAGTTGATAATATCGTAGTAAAACCGATGAAAAAACATTTGTCTGCAGAAAGCTTTCAGATAATTGAAAGTGATGATTATGATGATGGTATGAGATTTCTGCCGGCAGATATAGGAATATGTCCTGAGTGTGTAAAAGAATTAAGGAATCCTGAAAGCAGAAGATATAAATATCCATTTATCAGCTGCAAGTCCTGCGGTCCCAGATATTCCGTGATGTATAAAGCTCCGTATGCAAGGAAGAATTCTGCAATGAGAGAGTTCGAGCTTTGCGATGAATGTAAGAACGACTACAAGAAGATGGGCGACAGGAGACGGAACGATCAGGTAATCGGATGCAAGGATTGCGGACCACAGCTAAAACTGTATGTGAACAGGCTGTCAGCTATGTACGGTCTCTCTCAGGATGCGATATTAGATAAGACTATTGAGCTTCTGAAGAATGGAAAGGTTGGAGCGGTAAAGGATCAGGGAACCTTCCGTTTTGTCTTCAGACCTGATAATGATAATGTTATCAGGAAAATGAGAATATTTAAGAACAGAGATACAATGCCTTTTGGTATCATGTTTCCTGATATTGATATGATGAAGGAATATCTGGAAGTTTCGGAAGAAGAGGAGAAACTGCTTACTTCTGATGCGCGACCAATGGTAATCCTGAAAAGAAAAACTGAAAGCTTTGATAAGAAGTTTTCAGGTGAACTTTGTAAAGATAATGGTTTCATAGGTGTTATGCTTCCTGCAACGGGACTTCATGTAATACTGACTGATGCTCTGGGTCCTCTTGCCTTTGCAAGTGGAAAAAGAAGAGGAGAGCCTGTAATTACTGAAGATGAAACCATGATGAAATACCTTTCGGCCGATGGTCTGAATGATTTTATGGAGAGTATCATTCCTGGGGGAATCAATAACTCTGTGAGATTTCTGGGTGGTTCGGACGAATATTCAGAGACTTCACCAAATGTTATTATAGATTTTATGCTGACAAGCAATCTCAGCATCATTACTCCGATGGAAGATTCGGTTATACATATGACTCCGAAACTGATCCGTGGGGTAAAACGTGGTGAAATAAGCCAGTTCATAAGACGTTCCAGAGGTTATATACCTGACCCTGTTATGCTTGAAGAGGAGCTTCCTCAGGATAGTTTTGCAGCTGGTGGAGATCTGAAGTCTGTATTTGCTCTGTCCAGAAAAAATGCGGTATATATGTCAGAACATCTGGGAATGATGACAAATGAAAGCTCAGGTGAAATCAGGGCAAATGCGGTTGAACATTTCAAGACGCTTTTAAATATCCAGCCGGAAGCACTATCGGCTGATCTGCAGCCTGATTTTATATCTACAGAGGATGCACTTAAAAGAAATGAAAATACATCCTTTGTACAGCATCATAAAGCACATGTTCTTTCTGTTGTTGCTGAACACTCCATAAAAGGAAAATTCCTCGGAATGGCTTTTGATTATCAGGGTTATGGTGATGATGAGACTATCTGGGGAAGTGAGATATTCTCCTGCAATATACCAAAGCAGAAAAATGTTCCCCAGGATGAAGATGGCAGAAATCAGTTTTACATGAGGAGAGTAGCGTCGCTTTCGCCGGTAAAACTTTTGGGAGATAAGGATAGTTCAAAGGATGCACTTTCAACCCTATGCTGTTATCTGAAATCGGTAGAGGATAGGCAGCTCATAAGTATCAGTAACATGGATAAGACTATGACAAGAGTAAAGATAAGCCGTTCTGATTACGGAGTTATCTGTGCCTGTCTGAGAGCAGATATAAATACATACAGAGCGTCTTCAATGGGACTTCTTTTTGATGCGGTATGTGCACTTCTGGGAATAAAGACAAGAAATACCTATGAAGGTGAATGTGCTGTTCTTCTTGAACAGTATGCATATAGATTTAAGGAAAAACTGGATAGAAATGAAGTAAAGCTGGAATATGATGAAGATAGTCCTGTAAAATCCCTGAAGCCTATTAAGGTTCGTGTAACAGCTCCGAAGACTGAAAAGGAAATATACAGGTTTGATCAGACGCTTCTTATAGCAGACATTCTTGATAAATATCTGATGCTCACCAATGAACCTGAGTTTAGTATTGAGCTTATCAGAGAACAGCTGGCATATGAATTCTATATGGCAATTACCAGTGCTCTTACTGAAATGGCTGATATAATCTGTGGAGAAGATTATATCAATCAGATAGTTATTGGCGGTGGTATGCTGTATAACAGATTATTTGCGGGAAGTATTTTAGGAAATCTTGAAGAACTGGGATATAAGGTATGTACCAATACTAAAGTCCCTTGTGGAGATGGTGGACTTGCCCTGGGACAGATATTTGCCCTGGGGTTACAAAGTGACATGGGATGATGTAAACAGTGTTTGATAAAAAACTGAAGAGGTGGATCTATGGGGCTGTTCAGTAAAAAAGATAAAGAGCTGGAAGCTGTTATCAATCAGATAAGAGTTGACCTGAGTAATAACTATAAGGATAATGCAGTTGAAAATATAAATAAGCTCGAGACTCTTCTTGAAGAAAAGAAACAGTCAGGAAAGCTGAAGAATCCGGAAAACTATGAAGACCTTCTGAAGCATTTCAGGGACGACGTCGCAAACTTCAAAAGAACATATTGAAGTTTGCACAGCAAGCATTTCTCGCGAGTCGTGCAACTTTTTTGCGAAACCTCTTGACAGCGGCGGCACCTTTGTGATATTCTATCGCACGATGAGCTGCCGTAGACAGCAGGTGTCGTGAGACGTAACACATTTTGTTACCTGCCGAGGAAGGAATCGTATTTATTCAGCTGTATCAGCTGTTAATACATTTTACGAATTCATACCTCTGTCTATGCGGATGCATAAACAGAGGTTTTTCTTATGAGTATCCGGAAACGTCCGGAGATATGTGCAGCCGTTAATCTATAAGGAGGTACATGTAAGTGGCAAAGATTGAAGAAAAAAAGCCAATAGTACAGGAAATCAAGGACAACCTTGAAGGTGCTAAGTCAGTAGTGCTTGTTGATTATCTTGGTCTTACAGTTGAGCAGGATACAAATCTTCGTAGAGCTGCCAGAGAAGCTGGTCTTATCTACAAGGTTTACAAGAACACA
>CACZOE010000257.1 GCA_902782695.1 uncultured Lachnospiraceae bacterium
CAGCGTCAGCCGCTTCTGAGCCTCCATGAAAGCATCTTTAAACCGGGTACTGCCGCAGAGCGTGATGACCTTGTATTTTCCAACCATATTTTATCTCATTACCTTTTCCAACAAGGACTTATAGCTGTCCACAACATCGTAGACGACGTTGTCGCTGGAGATTGCTTTAAAATGCTCTCTTGCGCAGTGAATCTTGGATTCCTCAATCAGCCTCAGCTGCATAGAGCTCATGGAGCCCTTCGTCTCGGCCACAAAGTAGATGTGCTTGACCTTGCCTTCGTAGAAGGCAATCGCCCAGTCCGGATTGTAGTGGCCGACCGGAGTCGAGATATAGAAGCCATCCGGCAGCTTGACATAGACGGCTAGCACTGTATGCTTCTCAGTCTATTTCTTTGCCTTAGTACACCAAGCTGATCTATATTTTGTCACCGGTGAATTACTATTATATCTACCACCTATTCCAAATGTCTTGCATGCCTGCTCAACAATGGGCTGTAAGGTCTCTCTGCTTCCAATCACCCATAAGTACTTATTTTCTGCCCGTTGATCAACTACTTCAAGGCCTGATTTGATGAAATAGTCACGAAGCTCACTTCGTTCAAATCCTTTTCCCTTATTTTGATCCGATATTTCCTTTTTCTTTTTAAGGCCTGATGTCTTATTCTTCTTTGCAAGCTTTCCGAAACCATCTTCTTGCACTCTGTTGGTATCCTCAATAGTATAATCCTCTGGTATATTAACTATCTCATCATAAACAAATAGTTCATCCAATGCTCTTGTGTACGCAATATACTTTTCATTTGGAGTCATTCGTCCTGCAACCACTATGACAGAACCAAACTCAAGACCTCTTGCCTCCAAAACGGTCATAACATTCCATCGATTACGATGAATTTCAATCTCTGATTCTCCGAGTAGATGAAGGCTATCCTTATAATCGGAGAAAACGTCTAAAAGGTATCTCTTCTCTTCATACGTTTTGGTAATAATTGCCCGTAGCCCATTATTCTGGGCAGAACGGAAGATCCTTACACATTCATTGATAAATGTTTCATATCCTTCTATTTCATGTACTCCTCTACCATCCAGGTTGATGGCGCGCATATTTATTTCAAAACACTTATTGCAGTACTCTGTAATCTGCCTGGCGTTTCGATAGTTTTCGTTCATATCATACCGTTTGAACGAAGAATCCTGTGTTATTTCATTCCAGCTATCTATTCCCTTGGAACCTTCAATATGCTGTTTCTCGTCGCCAAACAAGTTCAGTATCACATTTCCGCCGTTGATGTTCCTAATCAAATCTATTTCCTGAGGTGCTACGCCCTGTGCCTCATCTATGGTGATAAGTTTCTCTTTTAAAGCATTAGGTGCACCTGTAAACTGGTAAAGTATCTGCAGATATAGATAGGGTGAATCGGTAGTTGCTATTATTTCATTATTTGTATTCAGGCGAGCTCCGAGATTAAGCATTATTGTGCTATATGTCCTAGATACAGCAGTATTCAACATCTGGATCAATGAATCAGATGTCATCTTCAACTCTTTATAACGGCTCTCATCAACCAGTCGAAACTTCAGCTTACTCAACTGATCTACTGATCTCTCCAGTTTTATAAATTGCATACCAATATTTCCAGCATATTGATCATACTTTTCATCAAAATGGTCGCACTTATATTTCCCCGAATAATAAAACCCAATAATAGCAGGTATTTCTGAAACAGCTTTGTATATATCAAGCGGCTTCATATCTTCATAATTCTGAGTAAACTTAGAAAAAACGTTAAACGTCAGCTCTTGAATGTCTTCTTTGAGTGGCACCAGAGAATCATAATATTGCTGATCATTTAAGGCTGTAGTCTTTTCCAGCATTAGCTGTTTAATTGCTTCTTCAGATGAAGCTATCAGTTTCTGATAGTTCTCGTAGCGGGTTTTATTTCCTTTGATCGCGATGTTTAATCCTTCTGCCCTTCTCCGGTTTGATTGTATTTCATTCTTTTGAGCGCTGATCCTTCTGTTATAATCCCTCAAAATATCGGATCTTCGATTGGATAAGAATCGAGTAAACTCCTGCAATTCATTCCAAAACTGTCTGATATGGGAATGATACCGTCGCAAACCCTCCGTATTGACCTTCAGTATATCCTGCAAGTCAAGTATGGTCTTATTGACTTCACTCTGTCGACTCAAAGAAGAGGAATGTGATCTTATAGAGAATTCTTTTAATTCCTCAGAAATGTCAATCTTACTATACCTTACAACTGCATCCAGTTGAGCTTGTATGTCACTAATGCATTCATCCGAATATATGTAGTTTACCTGACCTAAAGGAAGCACAGAGTTATAACTGATATTGCCATACGTCCCTGCTCCTCTTCCATATTTCTCGATGCATTTGTCATAATACTGCTGCAGTGTCCCCATTTCCAGATCAGAGATTTCCAACTGATGTCTCATTTCATCCGCCATCCTTGTATATGTCTCGGATGGTGTAATAATAAAAATGCTGGTTCTTTGTAGAGTTGCCTTATTATCTGTAAGCAAAATTGGGAGTCTATGCAACATGATCATCGACTTTCCAGAGCCTGCGCTTCCCTGGACAATCAGATTCTGTTCAAAGGGAGCCTGTATTATCTCTCCCTGCTTTATTTGTATAGAAAAAACAATGTTTCGGAATGCCTGCTCTGACCGTCTCGACAGAAGTTCTTCCAGAAAGTCGTCCGCAATCATCCTCTCATCTTCCGCTGTCATAGTGGGATAAAGCTGAACCACTTCCTCGACATTATCAAAATGGAGCTTAACTTTCAGCTTCCTTTTTAACTGGTAATGTGTATGCCACAACCCATTTATTCTACTATCATGCACATAGCCATCATACTCGGTTGCTTCCGGGTTCAGTATAAAATTCCTGCAAAATGGGCGTGTCCATTCAACAACATAATAATGACCTTTAGACTGTAACGAATGGAGTCCGACTTTAACCTCAAAATTCTCTTCATTTGATTTCTCATCATCTATATCTAAGAATAGCCTGTAACTGTAAAGCTCATCCCTGACTTCATACACTTTATCCAGTTGCTCGACTATCCTATCATGCCAATTGACTGCATCAATTAATTCTCCATAAGTATCCGGCAAACATTTATCCTTTGCCTTTTGTTGTTTTAAAGTCGTTTCTGTCAAATCAGCATTCAGCTTTAATGCGATTTGATCAAGCCTCTTTATCAGCTTATCCAAAACATCCTGTTCCTCATCGATTAATTGTTTCTGTTTGTATGTCAGAGCCATTTCTTTTCTCCGTACCTGCATCACTGTACTTTATTTCCAACACCGTCTGCAAAAATCGCGCAGCATGTATACCCACAAAACGAAGGCAGGGGAATATTTCAGTTCCAATTGGTTCCCCGCCCACAATAAAGTCAGGGGCGGCTAATGGCTGTCCAA
>CACZOE010000258.1 GCA_902782695.1 uncultured Lachnospiraceae bacterium
CAGATAAAATACTGTTATGCGAGAGGTACAGTAAATGGAGGCTCTAGTAATGGAGCTGGATTAACAGTAAATAATTCTTATGGAATAGTAAAATATAGTTATTATAATTCCGTCAACACCAACAACAAAATCGGTTTCCCAGAAACAACGATAAATCTCAAGAAGCAGTCTTCTTACTATGGTTGGGACTTCAACCATATTTGGACTATGGGGTCTGATGGATATCCTGAGATAAAACTTCGTGGAACTCCTGAGAAGATTTCTATGAGTGGTGGAAGTGGAACAGAGGAAGAACCATATATTATAAAAAATGAAAAGCAACTCTTTGCGCTTGTTACAGGTGAATTCCCTGTTAGTGAGAAGTATTATTATAAGTTAGGTAATGACATAGAACTTACTGGAAATAACTGGACTTCAATAGATAACTTTAAGGGTACCTTTGATGGTGCAGGATATACTATTTCCGGATTTAGTTCTCAAAGTACAGGTTTTACATATGCCGGTCTTTTTGGAAAAAATGAAGGTACGATAAAGAACCTGAACATTGAGGGTAAGGTATCAAATGGTTCAAATCAGTATGCTGGTATCCTGACTGGTTATAATTCAGGAACGATACAGAATTGTAATATATCCGGATCTGTAAATACTACTTCTAACAGAGGTGGTATAGCTGGATATAATCAGGGAACAATTACAGAATCAAAAGCAGCAGTCAGTGTATATGGTAATGGTGACTGTGCAGGAGGTATAACAGGATATAATACTGGAACTATAAGCTTATGCTGTTCAGATGGAAAGATAAGCGGAAATAATTATGTAGGAGGAATTGTTGGTTATCATAATAATGGTAAGATTTCTAATTCTTACTCAATTGCTGCAGAAAGTGGTAACTATTATGTAGGTGGTGTTGCTGGTTATCAGTATAACAATTCTGCTATAGAGTATTCATATTCTTCAGGTGGTATGAATGCATCCAACAATGTTGGTGGACTTGTAGGATATAAGGCTTCAAGTTCAACAGTTGTTTCTTCATATTACAACAAAGACAAGTCTGGATGTACGGATATTGATAGAGGAACTCCTCTTTCAAATTCAGAACTTAGAGATGATACAAGTTTTACAGATTGGGATTTCGAGGGAACTTGGGGAATATATGACACTATAAATAATGGATTCCCGTTCCTTATGATCATGCATGACGATTATGAGGAGTCAAATCCGAACTTCTGGTATGAAGCAGCACAGAGTAAAAAGGGTTATGCGAAAGCAGATCAGACTATGACCATATATTATCGTACAGATAGTAATAATCAGGTTACTTTTGCATTAACATATATCGATTCTGAAGGATCAGAAAAGAATACTTCTATCGGAACTACATATGATGATTCGATGAATGCATTTGCAGGAAGCTTTGATATAAAGGGTGGTATTCAGGAGATAAAGAATATCAAAGCGAATATCACAGGAACAGAAAACAAAGAAGTTCCATTTACCAGTTCGTTCTGGTATCAGATGCCACTCAAGGTAGAAGGTACCATGAATGTAGCATTTAATTCGGATATCATTGACAGCGCTGATATGCTGTTCCAGGTTTACAAATCAAATAAGTGTGTATATAAAACCGTTCTGAATGGAGAGGAAAGGCTTGTTATTCATGCCCTCAGTAGTGGAGATAATTATAGGGCAGTGGTATCAGGCGATGGTATGACATATGCAGAAATTACACCTATTAATGTAAAGCAGGGTGCTTCTGTAGATGTGGATTTCACTGGAATACCTAAGATGGCATCTCTGAAAGTTGAATTCTATTCTGACGACGTTGAGATATCTGATAGTGAAATGAGAGTTCTTTTCTATGAAAGAACAGAAGGTAAGAGCAGACTGTTAGGAAGTGGTACATCACTCAGATATTTATCTGAAGGAGATAAGATAGGATATATTCTTGCTCTTGGAAACAAGATGTCAAAGATATATAAGGCTGATAGTGAACTAAAACAGATCAAACTGAAGGCAGGTGAAAATGTAGCTAAAATAAATCTTACTGCATTTGAAAATACAAAGCTTTCAGGTACTGTTTTTGAGGCGGATGAGACAACTCCTGTATCTGATGTTAAGGTAACTGTTGTTCAAAAGCTTAACGGCCTTCATTCTATAACTAATACTGTAAAGACAGATTCTGATGGAAAGTTTGAAACAAATGTAAAGGATACTGAAACAGAAATTTCTATTTCCAAGAATGGTTATACTACTACAGAATATACTGTATCAGAGAATGATCTGGATTCGGGTAAATATATAATAGAGCGTGCTCAGGGAAGAATTCAATTTGCCTTAACTTATGCAGAAAGTGTAACAGGGGACGAAACGGTTATTCCTGAAACATTTAATATTATACCGGATAAAATATCTATCTATAATGATACAAAGGATAAAGAAATAACTGACTATCAGAATAATTGGCCGAATCTTTATGTTGGTTCTAACCAGATATCTGGTGGAGACGAGCTGACGATAACAGTTGAAAAGGAAGGATATAA
>CACZOE010000259.1 GCA_902782695.1 uncultured Lachnospiraceae bacterium
GAGACCCTGCAGATATGCACGGCCATCATACGTAACTACCTCCACGCTATCCGGAAGTTCAAAATATGTTCTTGCAAGGTCCGTTATTTTACTGTCAATCTCAACACCTTTTACATTTATAGAATCTCCAAAATATCTGTTGCACTGGGTTGCATAGGTGCCAGTTCCCATACCTAGAACAAGTATGTTCATGGTCTGACCGGTTCTACGCTTATCGTATAACCCTGCCATAAAAGGTGCTGCCATGGCATAGTCATAATACATTCCGGTAAGTGACTTCTCTTTTTTATATACAGACTGAACTCCGAAAAGTACATTTGTTGATAAAACCACCTGGCTGTTATCCTCATATACCTGCAGATAATTGTAGATTGATTCGCCCTCATAGGTCAGATCATTCTCCCAGAAAGCAAAGGATGAACTGTGCCCGAAGATGCAGGCTATGATCAGGATGATAACTCCCACTACTGCCTTAACGGACTTTTTATGACTGCTTACAAAATAGAGGATTGCAAGCAGCATGAGAATTCCGGCGAATATAAGAAATGTGATGCTGGTTCCCACAGCCGGAATACTGATAAATGTAGGAACAAAGGTTCCTATTATACTTCCTATGGTATTTGACGCATTCAGATATCCAACTACTTTTCCACTATCGTCCAGACTATCCACCGTGTATTTAACCAGTGACGGGGTTACCGTTCCAAGCAGAAAGAGTGGAAATACAAATATGATCATACAGGCTACAAATGCTGCTATGATGAGAAAGTTATTGTTAATAGAAAAAACAAGAAGCGCCGAAACTCCCAGAATTATATATTTTCCCAAAACCGGGATCAGTGCTATCCAGATAGCAGCTATGATAATCCTGCCATACAGCTTATCAGGATTCGGATTCTTGTCAGCCCAGCGCCCACCCATGATATTTCCCAGCGCCATGGCAATCATTATAGTTCCAATGATTATAGTCCACACTATCTGTGAGGAACTGAAATAAGGCGCCATCAATCGGCTGGCACCAAGCTCAACAGCCATAACCGACATACCTGCGAAGAACTCCGTCAGATAAAGGTATAGCTTATTTTTTAATATTGGTCTTGTTTCATTATTACTACTCATAATTTTATATCTCAATCTAAGACCCGACCAAATTTCGGTCGGGCCTTTTTCACTATATTATTCTAGCGTTATTTTATTAATCATCTCCAGGAGCCGGAGCCTGAGCATATACAATTACATATATGTCTTTTGCGCCATTAGCAGCTGTTACCTCAAGTCTGGCTGCATAATGACCTTCCGGATATAAATAGTTGCCACTATCTTCATCATAATAACCCATAGTATAGTTATAGTCCTCATAATTCCAGTTATCATCTTTCGAAGTTAAGGTGTTTGTTACGGTGGTGCCCTCTGGCATTGTTATAGTGTAGCTGTCTCCCAACTCAGCATTTTCTCCGACAACTTGGATAATATTTGCGACTTCGTATTCAATTCCGTCAACAGGCTCCTTATAGTTTATTAAGGCAGTTGAAAATTGGTTGATACTTTTATATTTGTAATTATTGTTTTCATCAGCAATATCAGTAACAACAGCTCCCGTATTATCCTGGCCATATATTATGTAATATACACGTTCCGTGCCATTTTCTGCTGTCACCTTTATCCTGGCAGCATAAGTGGCAGGGATAGAATAATAGTCATAATAATCTTTATAATATGTCAGTGTCGTATTATTAGATTCCAACTGCTTCCATTCATCGTCCTCTGGTGTAGTAATCTCATAAGTACTTCCTTCAGGAATTTCAGGAGTGAATTTCTTGCCAAGCCCTGTATTATTACCTATTATTCTTATACAATAAACCTGCTCTGAATCAATTATTTCTCCATCGTTATTCACATAATTAATAGATGTGACAGAAGTATCCTTATCATATTGTAAATATTCATTATCACCATCCACTATACGTGATATTTCTGTACCACTGTTATCCTGCCCATATACAATAGCATATACCTTTTTAACTCCATTTTTAGCTTTTACTTCCACTCTTGCTGCCAAAGAAACATTCACATTATGATTATTATCATCACTATCATAATAACTAATGGAGCTTATATTTGAATTGTTATAATTCCAGCTACTGTCCTTAGGAGTAATGGTACTTAATATCTCTGCTCCATCTGGTAAGACAAGTTTATAATTACTTCCTAATTCACTATTGCTTCCAATTAACTTAATTTCGTATACATTCTCATAATCTTTTCCATCTACAGCCTCAATAAAGTTTAGCTGAGAAGAATAATCATCGACATATTTATGTACATATGAATTCGTACTGTCTGTAATGTCTCTGACATCTGCGCCACTAGCATCCTGTCCGTAGGCTACAACATATACTCTCTTTACACCATTAGCTGCAGTAACCTCTATTCTTGCTTCATATGCTGCTTCTGTGTATATATATCGAGAGCTCTCTTCATCATAACGTTCGATGGTTATATCTGGATATAAAAATGTCTTCCAGTCATCATCCTCAGGTGTAATGATAGTTGCTGTTGCTCCTTCAGGTATTTCAAGATTTATAGCCTTTCCAAGAGATGCATTATTACCTATAACTTTAATACAATAAACATTTTCATATGTATAGTTATCATCTGCATCCGTATATGTAACTGTTTTCTCCTCAGAATCAATTAAAGAATAAATATATGGATTATTATCATCTGATAAGGAAGTAATCGCAGCGCCACTAGTATCCTGTCCATAGGCTACAACATATACTCGTTTAGCTCCATTTGCAGCTGTTACTTCTATCCTGGCAGCATATTCCGCCTTAACTGAGATATACGTATCCTCAGTCTCTATATCAATATCTGAAGCAGATGAAGTATAACTCCAACCTTCCTCGCCACTAAATAGCTTGGTTGCTGTACTTCCCTCAGGAATACCTATTTCAAATGAATTTCCTAACTGAGCTTTTGAACCTACTAACTCTATAATAGTTACATATTCACTAGCATATTCCCCTTCAGAATCCTTATAGTCCAGCCATCCAGTACCATAGAATAAATTACTATAAATATACTGATTATCTGGATCCGTTATACTGGTAATTGTAGCTCCACTGTCATCCTGTCCATAAACAACAACATATACTCGTTTAGCTCCATTTGCCGCCGTTACTTCTATTCGTGCCACACAGCTTGCCGGAGTAATAATATATTTAGATAATTTGCTATCATATCGAGTTATCGTTCTGCTATCTGAAGAATAGTTCCATTCTTCATCATCCGGAGTAGTTATTGTATATGTAGAACCCGCACTTAATCCAAGATGCAGCTCTTCGCCGGTTTTGATAGAAGCATTTTTACCTACAATCTCTATAAAATAAACTTGCTCACCATAATTACCATCTACCGGATTTGCATAATATATAGTTTGCGTATTTACATATGTACTGTAATCGATGTATGTATTACCTGTTTCGGAAATACTGTTTATTTCAGCACCACTATCATCCTGACTATACTGCACAAGGTAGGTAACCGAACTATCACCCTTCGTAACAACAACCTTAGCAACATATGAGGAATCATATGGCCATTCATCTACATCAGCAGCATAAGTAATCGTAGCTACTGCCCCATTAGATACCAGTGCCGCAAGATCTTTAGGACACTGTGCCACATTTCCTATAAGATTAACATTATAGTACTCTTCATCACTAAAAGTATAGCTTAAGTAAGTACTTACACTACAGCTTAGTTTTTTATCAATTTCACTTGTCAATGACTTAAGCTTAAGACCACTGATATCCCTTGTATACTCTATATCATACGTAGTAGATGTACCATCTGTATCATCAGTAACAACTATTGAATCACCTGTTTGTGTTGCCGTATATCCGGTATTACATGTTATCTGTAAATCTCCTAACTTCTCTGCATCACCAAGAATATACAGAGTTGAGTATTCCATATATACCAGCTTGAGATTATTAGTTGTACTCTTAATGCTTCTTATATTAATAGGTTCTGTTGCTTTGGAATAGGAGATATAATAGATTCTCTCTCTACCATTCTTAGCTGTTACTGTAATTTTGGCATCTGATGATGAATCCCAGCTTACATCAGAAGTAACATATTCTATCTTAAACTGTGCACCTTCATTAACTGCAACAGAAAGATTATGACCTAATTCCGAATTGTTACCGGTGATGTAAATAGAATAAGTATTTTTTCCATAGTAACTGCTGTATTCAGAATAATTTGTAAAAATATTATTATCATCATATATTCCAATGATTGCAGCATCAGAAGTATCCGGATAATAATATAGACGATAGGTTCTCTTAGCTCCATTATCTCTGGTAACTATTATTTTGGCATCATAATTATATCCATCTTCTTTATCAGCTTCGCTGAGCCCTTCAACAGTATATTCGGCACCCTCAGTTACTACAGCTGTCCAATCTGTTTTATAAGAGCCAAGTTCATCTTTAACACCAACTACTTTAAAATCCTGAGTTGTATTATTATTCTGCCAACTATAATATGAATCTGAATCCTGAGATATATATGTATTATTAGGATCTACAAGTCCTTCCAGCTCAGCACCCAAAGGTACATAGCGTACTTCATAATCACAGGTCTGACCGGTTGATGTCTTTTTAAGATGAAGAACCAGGTCTACACGATCATCTTCATCTTCATAATCATCATCATAATAATACTCATATTTTTTCTTCCATTCTATAAGAGAATCACTATCAGACTCTATATCTGATCTATATTCCATAGATTCAATAATGATATCAGCTTCTCCGGTTTTAATGTCAAGTGAATGACTTAAACCTTTATTATAGCCTCCTACAACACCACTCTTTGACCAGAGATTAGACTTCCAACCTTCGTTACCCGGATCTTTAATTGAATCAATCCAATTAATGGTAGTCGTTGAATAATCATACGATATGTAGTATAGCGTAGATACGCCCTTTAATACGTTTGAAACTGCAAATCTATAAAGGCTTCCATCTTCATAAACGCTTACCAGATCATCTGCTTTTCCACCGTCAGCTGCCATTACTACATTAAAGTCTTCAAGCTGTTTCTCTTCACCTTCAATATCAAAATAATGATAATCCTTATAGCTTCCATAGCTACAAGAGAATCCTTTTCCGGAGATTTTATCGATTGTCAGAGATTCCTTAATCTCATTAAGAACCTTACTGATATTTGAAAGGTATGTAGCTACTTTTGTAGCATCCTTTTCTGAAACGTATTTACTCTTAACCTCATCAATAACCTGCTGATATGGCTTAAATGCCTCAGGATCTATAACTGTGAACTGCTCCAGCTTATTAAGAACAGTTCCTATCTTTGCCTTATCAGAAGTATTAGGTGCTTTGCTACTTAACTCATTTATCAGAACCATCTTTGAAAGTGCCGCATCATAATCACCTACATACCAGTTGCCACCAACTCCATCATTCTTAAGAGTAATCGTATCTTTCAGTTTTGATCCTGTATATATTCTGATTACAGGAGCACTTTCATACATATTATCACTGTTATTTCCATTAGAATAATCCTGTACAAATATCTTATATCTTCCCGGAATCATATTATTAATAGTTACTGTCTCCGGTCCTTCAAAATCCTTATCATCTACATCTATGCTAGCCATATAATAATATGATTGTCTGGTAGATAATAAAGTCATAGATTCGTATCTATCTTCTGAATTTCTATTAATTAAGAATTCAGAACCATTATATGGATCCGGACCATATACATAGAGGTCAAGGTCCTGGCTTGCGCCTGATTCTTTATCCCCCCATGTAAGAACAAATCTTACATCGTCAGCTGACAGGTTCTTTGATACATATACAGTCTTATTTGAAGTAGTACCTGCCATAACAGCTACATTTTCGTATACTGCTGAATATACAGAGTCATCTCTATCGTCTCTGATCTGGATTGTGTACTGTCCAGGTATCAGATTATCAAAGAAGAACTCTCCATTTTCATCTGTTTCTGTTCTATCTACAGTAGATGAAGTGATATTATTCATTCCCTTACGCAGCATTACTGTAAGGCCTTCAGCAGCTATCTCACCAGTCTCGGTATCTATAACCTCTCCGGCGATTCCACCAGCAGTTCCTGCTGCATCTGTAAGACAGATATCCGATACCTCATAGGTTCTGGTCTCATCATAATTAGTATCGATCATTATCAGGTTCTGAATCAGCTGATAACCCTCTGCTTCAACAACCAGTGAATAGTTTCCTATTATGACATCATCAAACTCATAAGCGCCTTCATCATTCGTCTTTACGCTTCTTGTTGCAGACTTATTGAGATATACAGAAGTATTATCTTCTGTCATTTCGATTGTATAAGGAACGAGATATACTGTTGCATCAACTATTACATCATTACTTTCTGAAATAACTTTACCAAATACCTTGGTTTTAGTTCCGCCAACAAGGTCGCTCATTTCCTCATCAAAATCAGCAGTTATATTTCTTTTCTCACCTGTGTCACCTATAGTAATGGTAATAGTTCCAAGACCAGAAACACTTGGTATGTGGCCTTCTGTATCTACCAGAACTGCTGTCTGCTCACCACCCTCACCGATTCTTAAATCAAATGTTGTTGAGGATGTAATATCAACTGGCAGAAATGTAGTAATTCTTCCGCCACCATAATTATCTATATCAACACGTTTTGCAGTTGAATCTCCCTTTAAGAGTACCTCAACCGCTCTTGATATAAGTACGCTCTTAAGATTTCCGTTATTATCAACAGTAACAGAGTCTGCTCCGCCAAGAATAAACAGATTTGGAGCAGCTCCCTTACCAACTACCATATGAGCTTCTTTTTCAGACATAAATATGCGGTTACTGGACTGCTCTATCCATGTGTTTGAAGAAATAGCCTTAACATGAAGCTGTCTGAATCTGGCATAGTTAATAATGGTACATGCTGGAGCATCTACAATAAGAGTTACATTATCATAGGTTCCTTCAGGTATCGTAACCTCTGATTCTTCAGAGTTATAATATATGACTGCATTTTCTTCGCTTGAAATCTCTGCAAGCTTTGAAGTGAGTTCATCTATAGTTGTTACTGTATATTCGTTAACGCCTTCATTTGAAATAGTAACAGATATTTTTAATGCGAGCTCCTTTTCTTCCTTGGAAGCAACGGTAACAGTACATGTTCCCGGAGCTATACCGTGAATTTTTCCATCCTCGGAGATAATAGCTGCTACATCTTCATTATCACTTTCCCAAGTCAGGTCGTACTTATCTGCGCCTTCTACCCATGTAAGTTCAGGAGTGATATCCTCATCAACGCCTATAGTAATCTCTTCAGGAACACTAAAGGCAACTGCATTTTTCCACTTAGCATAAAGTGTAATATCTGCATTAACCTCACTTGAAAAATCATATTTGTTTTTCAGATCACTATCACTGTACCAACCATCGAAGGTTTTTCCTGCCTTTGTCGGAGCTGCAGGAGCGGATACAGTACTTCCTTCTTTAACCTTTACAGAATTAGCATTAGAACCTCCATTTGAATTAAAGGAAACAGTATATTCTTTTTCCTCAGGGACAGATGTTGGTTCTGGAGTTGCCTTATCTGTTGGTGCAGCTGTTGGAGTTTCAGTTGTATCCTCAGTTGGTGCTTCCGTCTTTGCCTCTGTTGGAGCCTCAGTAGGTGCAGCTGTAGGAGCAACTGTTGCTTCGCTGGCTGGCTGAGGTGCTGCTGTTGGTGCCGGAGCATCGGCTGCAACAGTAACACTGATCTTTGCTTTTTTCTTGCTGCCATCCATGGCTTTAACTGTTATCTCTGCATTACCGGCAGAAACTGCTGTAACATTACCCTTGTTATCAACAGTAGCAACAGCTGTACTTGAGCTGGTATAGGACAGCTTCTTATAAGATGCCTTTGTAGGAGTAACCTTTACACCAAGCGAAGCCGTCTCGCCTATTTTTAGATTTACACTGGTACTAGCTGGTGTAACCTTTGATACAGGTGTTCCTACGTATATAACACACTTTGCTTTTTTCTTACCCTTAACAGTTGCTGTGACTGTTGCTTTCCCCTTCTTAACAGCCTTAACAACACCTTTGTTACTTACGGTTACTACACTCTTTTTACTTGACTTCCAGGTAACCTTATCACCGGAAGACGTTCCCGTAACCTTCAGTTTAAGAGTTTTTCCCTTTTTCAGTGTATATACTGCATAATTCATCTTTAAGGATTTTTTTGATGCAGCACTTACTGAAACAGGTGCAATATTAGCAGATGAAATAATCATTAAAACAGTGATTATGATTGCTAATATTCTTCTGATTTTTGAATCATAAAGTTGTTTCACTTTTACACCCCTCCTACTCATAATTTTTTGTAAAAAAAACACTATCCATATTTTATCACTTGCCTATGGATAGTGCTATATTTTTTATATATAAATTATCTATACATACCTTCTGATTTTTATATACAGCTTCTCCTTCCTTGTCATGCCTCCTTCACCCTCGAAAAGGAACTTTCCTTTCCCGCGGACTGAAACTATATCACCCTCTTTTAATGACTTTGCATTACCGGTCATTTCACGTCCGTTGATAAAGACCTTTCCCTCGGAAATGTACCTCACCGACACATCTCTTGACAGATTAAATACTTTGGCGATAATTGCATCCAGCCGGTTACTGCTGACTATGATATCTTCCTCCACCAGTTCAGGTGCAAGCTCCTGTGGAACTTTCTCACATTTCTCGACCTTGACTCTGGTATGTTTTACATAGCTCAGATTCTCAATGATATAATTGCTGACCACCTCTGATACAAATATATATGCATCATTATCTTTAACCTTTATATCCCCCAGTCTGGAGCGTTCAAGTCCGAGACCAATTACTGAACCAAGTATATCTCTATGGGTAAGAGTATCAGAAAACTTTTTCTGCAGTGGACTGATATGAAGTAGTTCTATCGGAAAATCCACTTCATATCCAAGGTTTTCCGGTGAGCCAAATCTCACCATACAGCGCTCTGCTCCATCCACACCACCAAAAACCTCTGTACCGGCATAGTCCAGTTCTTTTTTCATTTCATAGAAACACGACAGGTCTGAAGCAGCCAGAAAATCCGTGAAAAGAAATACACTTTCTCTAAAGGATCTGTCAGCCAGTTCCTGGAGCCTGTTTCTGATGATAGTATCCATTTTTTCCATAATGCATAACCAATTCTTTACTTCACTAAAATACTATTTATTTTTGGTCGGATCTTTATGGGTAAAGGCACCATTATGATTTCTGAGGAAGAAAAGAAGTGATATAAAGGATGTTTTATAAAGAACAAATTCCTTTGTCTTAAGCATATCAAGTATTTCTTCTTCTGTTGCCCAGCGAACCTGCTCAACCTCTGATTCCTGAATATTCAGACTGTCAATATCCACATCCAGATTCACAGTGTATATATCGTTAAATCCACCATCAAAATAGATAGTCATGGCAGGTCTTATTCCTTCAAGTGAATAATCGATACCCACCTCTTCCAGAAGCTCCCTCGATGCAGCTTTCTGACTAGTATCTCCTGCAAGGGCACTTCCACCTGCGGTTATGTCCCACATACCGGACCAGCCACTCTTGAAGGGCTGTCTTTTCTGGATAAGCATCCTTCCGTCCTTACCAAAAATACATACGTGAACCACAAGTCTGTAGTAACCCTTGGGAACCTTATTTCCTCGCTCCAAAACTTTTCCGGTTTTTGTTCTGTTAACATCATATAGATCAAAAAATTCAGCCATACGCTTTCCCCCTGGAATATAAATATCCTATAATGTTAAATAATTCTTTTACGATCAGGTAACATTTATATTCTAACATAGAACGACAAGAATTACTTAAAAGAAAAAATTTTTTTATATTTGGATAGAAGTTGGATACAATTAACGTATATATTAGTATACAGCTGCTGTAATTGATATTTTTAAAGGAGCAAAATCGTGTATAAGCCAAAAATTACAGATAAAAACTATATACAGCGCCTTCGTGAGAAGGATGAACGGGCGCTTGAATATGTCATAGAACGATATGGTGGCCTATTATATTCGATACTTCGAAAGAAACTTGTTCTCATACCTGACAAAGTTGATGAATGCTTCGACGACGTAATGCTTAAAGTATGGGAACATACAGAGGACTATGATGAAGGAAAATGTGAATTTAAAGGCTGGCTTGCTGCAATAGCCAGATATCAGGCTATAGATTATCTTCGAAAAGCCAAAAGAGAAGAATTGGGTCAGGCCTCACAGTCCCTGGAGGATATGCAGATTGAACCGGGCTTTGATGATTACAGATACAGATGTATAGAAGAGGCTATAGATGATGAAGCCGAACAGCTTCTATCCTGTCTGGAACCTGCGGACCAGGAGATTTTCAGAAGGCTTTATCTGGAGGGTGACAGCATAGATGAGATTAGTAGAGACCTGAACCTTTCAAAATCACAGGTATATAATCATACGTCCAGAGGAAAAAAGAAAATCAGAAATTTCTATCTGATACGTAAGGAGCGAATATATGGATAATTTATATAAACATCTAAATGATGTCGAAACTGACTTCAGTGAGTTTGAAGATGAAAAACTATCTGAAGAAGAGGTTAGACAGATAAATAATAGACTTAAGAAAAAAATCAGAAGCAGAGATTATTCCGGTTCAAAGAAGGCCATGGTATGGGCTGGACGTGCTGCAGCAATTGTCCTTTGTTGTCTGACAGTCGGTGGCGGAGTATATGCTGCTGCTTTCTACAGAAAAAATACCAAAAATGATTTTAGAGTTAAATCTTCTGAATCAAAGGTGATTTCAGAGGAAGGCAACAAGGTTACAAAGGAAATCTATGATGATGAAACCGGCGGCAAGATCACCTATGATGTAGTTAACGAAAATGCTGAGTATGCAACTCTTGAATATAACAGTGACGGAGATGCAAAGCTTGTAGAAAAGGTGGAAAAGGCCGGATTTGCAAATGCTGAAATAACAAGTATAAGTAAAGAAAACGAACAACTGACGATAGGGGTTAAGTTCAACTTCGACAAGGATCCGGGGCTTGAAGCATTAAAGGAAAAAATAGATAATACAGCCCTTGAAGGCGGAAGCTGGGATGCCACAGATTATACCGGCATATCTCTTAAAACAAAAATCGGTGGTATAGAAATGGTCTGCTGGGGAAATGATTCCAAGGTTGAAGGTAATTCCCTCTATCTGAATTTCTTCGTACTTTCAAATACTACTCAGGCATTCTTTGACGGAACTGATGAAAATGCTCCAAAAAGAGAAACTCCTCTCACTGCTGATGCTTCTCAGGAAGAGATTGATGCATGGGCTAAAGAATGGGATGAATATGAAAGCTCTCTCCCTGATGCATTAAACAGCACCATTGAAGTAAGCATTGATCTCGGTAAAGATTATGGAGATACCTATACATTTACTACCAAAATGGAAGGAAATTATGAGGATTCTGAACGTGAACTTATCAGTGTAGATGGTGGCAGCGGCGAATACGATCTGGAAGGAATGTATGAAACCATGACTATAGACAGCTACTCCATGGGAGCAACCGGTCTTCAGTTCCATGGAACAGTCACTTGGAAAGAAGACTGGGAACTCTATAATAAAACCTGCGATGAAAAGAACATCGAATATTGTGCTTTCCTCAGAATCAGGGCCTGGGATGACCTGGGAAATACTTATCTTATGTATTATACAAATGAACCTGGTGATGGAAGCGAAATAGATACTCCATATGGAAAAGCACCTGTAAATCGTTTCACTGCATCAATTTATGATAAAGCAACTATTCTTGATAAGTTTAGCGAAGATACAGGCATTACTTACTCCAGCCAGTGGGCTGACGGTATCTCCCAGATAACCTTCGCCATCGAAAAAGTTATTGATATGCAGGATGCAGACAGAAATGTTAAAACAACTGTTGAACTCGTATCTGAACCTGTAACCATAGATTTACCACAGTAAATTTAAATGAGTCAAAAGGAAGCACTTCAAATTCCTTTTGACTCATTTAAATTATTTCTTGATCTTTACTTTTTTGACCTTACTCCACTTACCATACTTCTTTCCATCTGAGGTATTATTATAACCCCTCACACGTACATAATAGGTTTTACCCTTCTTTAGACCAGTAAGAGTTTTTGAATTGAATATTCCAGATACAGTTTTAGTCTTTTTACCCTTAGTAAATTTCTTATTTAATGCATACTGTATCTGATATTTGTCCGAATCCGATTTCCATTTCCACTTAACAGTTATCTTTCTTCCTTTTTTATTTTTTGCTGATAAACCGGAAACCTGGGAAGGTGTTTTGTTAAGGTTGTTCTGATTCTTTACAGCTGATGGATTTGACGGATTTGTCTGAGAACCGTTTTCTGATGTTGGCTGAGCAATTACTTCCTCAGTAGTTATTTCCTCAGTAGCTTCAGTAGTCGGCTCCTCAGTAACTACTTCATTTTCAATCCACTTCGCATATAATGTAATATCTCCCATAAACTTTAGATTTACAAATTCACAGGGTTTAGTAAATTTACTATCATAGAACCAGCCATCAAAAGTAAAGCCTTCTTTTGTAGGGGCCTCAAGTTCGATAACCTCTCGATTTGCTTTATATGTTGTAGGATTATTTTCGGAGTTCTCTCCTCCGTCCAGCACATATTTTATGGTATATATTTTTTCAAAACGACTTATAGTAGAAACCGATTTAAGATTTATACTATAAAATACCGGCTCACTGTTATTTGTCACATACCATACTACTTTATCGCCAGAAACAACTGGTTTACAATCCGAGAGCTCAGCCTTTTGCGTATATATTTTGCCTGACTGATTACCATCTCCATCTATAAAGGTATACTTAACATTTGCTCCTTCAGACCACATTAGTAGAAAGCTGTTATTATTTATTTTAACCAGATGTGGATTAGAAACCTCACTGGAATTCTTGTAATCAGTAATAAAATTTATAGTAGATTTCTCATCTTCTCTATTAACCGCTGCTACAAATATATTTCTTACACCAAATGCATCGAATTTTTCCGCATCGCTCTGATCAACTGTGTTACCTGCTACCAGGTAAGATGTATCAGAATATTCGAAACCTCCGAGAGCAACTCCCGTATCATTTTCTTCATTACCCTCTTTATTCTGAATAGGCATTACAATGATTTTAGAATCCGGTCCGACCATGTATACAGCTCTTGGATAAGCATCTCCATGATCGAGAGTCATTACATTTCCCTCATCATCCACTAGAACAAACTGATTAAATGAGTGAGATACATATCTTCTACTTTCTGAAACCTCATAACTCGAATCAACTAATGTCATATCTGAAGTATCGATGGCTAAATACATATTGGTCTGGTGATGACAATTTTCTATTTTATATATTTCATGACAGGTATGTATATATAACATATCACCATATTCCGCCATCCTTACAGTCCCTCCGTCAAATGGTACATATGTATTTGCACCATAGAGAGAGTAGGACGCTTTTCTGGACCAGCTCTTGTCATACTTTACAACCCTGACCACTTCTGTTTTATTATTTTCATCAAGATTATCCTGACCATATACTATATAATTATAGGTTTTTCCAAAGTACACTCCACCAAAATGTTGCAGTTCCTTCGTTATAATTTTCTTAGAAAGCATTTTATATTTGTCGTTATATTTTTCTGATATTATGCTTCCTGATATATATTCAACTCTTTCAAAGCTTCCATCTGAATTTGCATAAAGGTATGAGTCAATCGGTTCAACCCAGCGACCTACATTTACATAGTTATTTTTGTCTAAATTACATGAAACTGTAGGATATTTATAAAAATCATCATTAATCAGAGCTTCATTTTTCGGATCAGTATAAAAACTAAATATACTGGTATTACTTATATTCAGCCTGAGCATAGGTCTGACACCGTTATTTTTATCGCTTGATACATGATAATTTAAATATCCATTTATCATAACACTGCTGATTTCACCGTCATATTGACCTTTACTCCTGAGCCAGTAAGTATCTATCTCACCTTCTCCAAACATTCCTTCCTTAGTTGCAGTATAACCCGTGTTAACGGTTACCCGAGCACTATCCTTTTCATTTGTTTTACAACTGAAACCATATAAACTATAAGTTACATCTTCTATCGCAGGAATATATATCTTATCTGTTGTTGTAACATCTGATGTCCCAATAATTACGTCTCCTTCTGTAACAACTGTACTTGTCTGAATAGCTTTTTTCTCATTATCATTAAATGCTGTCTTCATAAATGTACCATTCAGCCAGGTTCTTAGTGAAGAATTCTGCCAGGTAGCTTTTTCAGGATCACTAAAGGGCAGGGCATCTATATTATATTCACATAAAAGAAGTGCCGTATTTCCATCAGTATCCAGAATTCTCCACCTGATAGGAAGCTTGCTATCCTTCGTATCCACTACCCCATCATTATTTGTATCCTTCTGCCAGTATCTTCCAAAATACAGACAATCATAATCATATATTGAATGCTGTAGCTCCGATGCATTTACTACACCAGCGTTATACGCACCACAAAAAACTAACGACTGAGATAAAAGCATCACCGCTGCCAATAAGATAGAAATATATCTGTTTCCTCTTCCTTTTTTCATATGCCAGTTCTTCTCCCTCGATTAGTTTTAGTACAGATTATAAATAGAACAAAGAGTGTCGCTCGCGACACTCTACGCGCGAGGCGTGTGTTGCCAACGGCAACTATTAACCTTACACGCCGAGACGCATCC
>CACZOE010000260.1 GCA_902782695.1 uncultured Lachnospiraceae bacterium
AAATGGAAAGGGAATATGTGTTCTGTATGCGAACTATTTACTGATATAGATCACTCATATGTACCTATTTTCAGATTTGTTCCTAACAGTTCCCTTAGAACTGTGGCAGACTTCATTAGAAGTCTGGGAGTCAGCTATTATGATGAGTTTGTTGATATGCTGATATTTGATGCATTGATATATAACGAGGATCGCCATTTTGGCAATTTTGGGCTTATAGTTGATAACAAAACCAATAAACCATGTGCTTTTGCACCGATTTTTGATAATGGTATATCACTTTTTAATTATGCGATGATGGATGATCTGGAAGATGTAGATGCTTATGCAAAAACAAGAAGATCATCATACGGAGTTCCATTTGAAAATATAGTAAGAGAGTTTATTACTCCAAGACAGAAGGAAGAACTACGTCATATAATAGGTTTTAAGTTCGAGCTGGATAAAAGCTACAATCTACCGGCAAAAAGACTGAAAATAATCGAAAAGCATTTGCAGGTTAGAGTGAATGATATATTAAATGTAAAGTAAAGTTACTAAGAAAAAATATGAAATATACCTAAAAATGGTGGGCAGTATGCCCGCCATTGTTTATATCTAGACGCGAAAATGTCCCCAAACACTAGGTATCCAATGAATACTTTTTATAAAATCCGGAGTTTTAGGTTGTTCTTGACTTATAGATTTGATAAATTAAGCTACAGGGATTTATTGAAAGGAGTATGATTAGTCTACGTAACAGCTTTAAACAGTCGGGTAACTCCGGATCCAGTTACTCCGACCCCGGAAGCGGCTACTCCTGCACCAGGCACTAATCCGGATGGAAATGTACCAGGTGGAACAAATCCAGCCGGCTCAACTGCTACACCAACACCATCTGTTACTCCTACAGGAACACCGGCACCAACAGCTGTTCCGGCTAAAATGAATTCCGTAATAAAGGATTCTTCAGGAAACTCTTATAAGGTAACTTCAGATGAAAGTAAGGCTCCTGCAGTAGAGTACAAAAAGCCGGCAAAGAAGAGTACAGAGATTGAGATACCTGAAAATGTTACAATAGATGGTGTTCAGTACCAGGTTGAATCAATTGCGGATAATGCATTCAAGAATCATAAAAAGCTTACAAAACTGGTCATCCCTGCTTCTGTTAAGAAGATAGGAAAGAATACATTTAAAGGCTGTAAATCCAAAGGTAACGGTCAAAGTGCCGAAGAGCAAGAAAAAGGTATATAAGAAGCTTTTCAGAAAGAGAGGGCTTTCAAAGAAGGCTAAAATAAAATGAGCGAGTATAAATTCTTTGCAACTGTATATGACAGGATGATGGATGATATTCCCTATGATTTCTGGGAGCAATATCTGCTTCAGATTCTTTACAGAAATAATGTGAGTCCGGATGCAAGTATTACGGAGATTGGCTGTGGTACAGGAACCATGACCCAGAGGCTTGCTGATTATGGCTTTCATATGACCGGTATTGATCTCTCAGAGGATATGCTGAAGGAAGCAAGAAAGAAGCAGCGAGTCAGGTTGTTCGGAAATCGTGATACTGAAAAGCAAGGTATTAAAAGACAGGATGCTGAGAAACAAGTTACTGAGAATCTGAATAGTTGGCATCATGATATAAAGCATAATATCAAACGTGATAATATGCAGATCATTGAATCAATAGAATCAAACTTAAATGCTAATTGGGATAATCAGAATACTCAGGAGATTCCGTATATCCAAATGGATATGCGTGAACTGAAGCTTCCTGAAAAACAGGATGTTATTGTAAGCGTGTGTGATAGCATGAACTATCTTCTGACAAATGATGACCTGTATCGTACTATGAAATCAGTTCGCGATAATCTGAAGAATAATGGACTTTTTATCTTCGACCTGAAGACAGAGCATTTATTCATGACTCAGCTGGATGGCTATGCTTATAGAGAAAATCGTGGTGACTTCTCTTATGTCTGGACAAATCGGTATGACAGAGTAAATCACATCCATACCTATTATCTAAAGTTTAAGCATTTTGAGGAAGATGTTGCCAATGAAGGAAAAAAAGGTTTTGATAATCCTGATAACTTTTATGGTTCAAATAATCGTGATAATGAGTCTGTGAGTATCCTAGGCAGGATACTCAAACGAAAAAAAACTATAGCAAAAGATGAAAAATGCAGAGTTTTAAAAATAGAAGAGGAAGAGCATAAACAACGTGCGTTTTTTGCATCTGACATTAAAGAAGCTGCATTAAAGGCAGGCTTTAAAAGTGCAAAGGTTTTTGATGCCGGATCGTTTACCAAACCCTTGGTGAGCAGTGAGCGTATATATGTCGTCTTAAAAAATCAAACAGATTGATAAGGTTATAAAAAACAGCTAAGTAATTAGAACAGTATTTAGATAAGCATAAGGATAAGGGAGGTTTCTATGATTAAAGTTTATTGTTACTCAAGATGTACTACATGCAAGAAGGCATTGAAGTGGCTGGATGAGAATAAGATAGAGTATAAGTTGATCGATATTAAGGAAGATCATCCGGATGAGAAGACACTTCGTCAGCTTCACAAGAAGAGTGGGCTGCCGCTTCGCAGACTTTTCAATACAAGCGGTCAGCTTTATAGAGAACTGGAGCTGTCTAAGAAGCTTCCAGACATGAGTGAAAACGAGATGTTCAAGCTGCTTGCATCAGACGGTATGCTGGTGAAGCGACCTCTTCTTGTAGCCAAAGATAAAGTGCTTATCGGCTTCAAAGAAGCCGAGTGGGTGGAGTACTTCAATTAGTTGAGCATTATATAATCCTATTGGTTTCGTAGCGTGATGTTTGGAATGAGCGGGATATTTATGAGAAGTCTGAGAGGAAGCAGCGACAACATAAATAAGTGAAAGAATGTAAATTATTGCCGGTTTCTCGAGAAATAAGCTTCTGGGAAGAGGTAAAAGCAACAAAATCAGCTGAAGCAGCAAGAATTGTTGCCCGGACTCTTTGAAACAAGCTTCAAAAAGGAAGTGGCGGCATCAAAAAAGAAAGAGTTGGCATAAATTGTTGCCAACCCCTCTGGAAATAAGAATAATCATGTGAAATGATTCTGGAATCAAGTGTCTGAGAGTAGATTAGAAGAAGTTCCCCCGTATAATAGGGTGTTCTCCACTTGCTGCCTCTGAATCATTTGCCATATTTGTTTTGATTTTTTCTATAAGATCTTTTTCGAACCGGTATTCAGCGTCTGTAAAGACGTTGGTGCCGGCTCTTTTTGCTAGAGCTTCTTCGGCCTGGTTGATAGTCACTATGGCCAGATCAGGTCTGCTGAGTACATAATACTGATAATAAGCAAGAACCCTTCGTCCACATGGATCCATGTCAGACTCCAGTCTTTCTTTGATGACATTATAGAATTTGATGGCATTTGCTTTATTCTGATTAATGTATGACGAGTAGAAAATAATGTGATAATAGCACTGAGTATATCCGATGAATTTATTGTAGCCATTTGGAAGCTTCAGCATGTCATCTATCTGACTCAAATATCCAGCCAGAGCTTTATAATCGCCTTTATCTAACGCGTTGTAGCAGCAGAGTGACCACTGTATTGCGCGGATGTTTTTGTTGGCTTTCTTATCAGCAGCAAGTCCTGGGTATATATTTATCTCAGCGAAACTGCTTCCGTTCCAGAGCTTTTCCATCTCGTTACGATTAAGCTTATAAAGGGTACTGTTCTTGCCGGAATAAAAACCGATAATAATTGAAACAAACATTACTATGGATAGTAAAAATGTACCACCTGACATTCCCCTCATAATGTTCTTGACTAAAATTCCAGTCTTAAAACTCATCAATACATAAATGAAAAAGCCTCCATATAGAAGGACTTCTAATATCTGTTTGGTCAGTGAGAATAAATAGTCTTCCTTAGTGGAGAGCCGGGGCTTTCCAAATGTATAATTCGGGATAAGAGAGAAATGGCATTTTCTCCAGGTGAAACTGTCAGTTTTCGCAGCCCTGCCGCATTCCTTTCCAAACATGGAGAAACTTAACATATATATGCCTGTGAATTTTCCCAGAATAAATGAAAGGATCATATCGATCAGAAAAAATAGATATAGTCCTATAAAATAGCCTATGCACCAAAGAATCATCGAAAGTTTCCCCCTACTATAAACATAGCCTGATTATATCATTCATACCTGATAACTGAAAGAAAAAATTGCTCTAAGAAACTTGGCTGTAAATCAGAGGAACCAGGTCGTACCGAATGAGAAAAAGAGTTGTTCAACTGAGCTCCTGATAAAGATGCTCATATTTAGGGAATAATTAAGAATTAGCTAAGAACGAGTTTAAGCTATATTGAACCTTATGATTTATACTGTAAGAGTAATGAATTGAAATTATGAAAGTATATGAACTAGATAGTTCTGAAAGAATGTGTGCTGAATTATTTAGAAAGAAAATGAACTAAATAGTTCTGCAAAATTATACTATGAATAATAAACTCTACGAGGTGGTAATATGCAGGAATCAGGTATGAATCATTCGGGAAATTATAACAAGTTTCTTCTGCTATGGGCAGGAGAACTCATATCAAGCATTGGTGGTGGATTAACAAATTTTGGACTGGGCATATATATCTTCCAGAAGACAGGAAGTGCTGCGGGTATGGCGTTCTTAAGTCTGATAGGATTTCTTCCCATGCTTATCTTCAGAGTGCCTGCGGGAGTTCTCGCAGACAGATATGATAGAAGAATACTTATGATGATTGGGGACGGTTGTTCAGGCTTAGGAGTACTTTTCATTCTGATAAGTATGCTTAGAGGAGAAGCCGCCATGTGGCAGATATATCTGGGAGTTGCTATCAGTTCCTGTTTCTCAGCCCTTATGGATCCGGCCTTTACAGCAACAGTAACTGATCTGCTTACTAAGGAAGAATATTCAAAAGCTAATGGTCTGGTATCAATTGCCGGAAGTGCGAGATTCCTTTTTTCTCCACTTATAGCAGGACTTCTGCTTACATTTAGTGATATAAAGCTGCTGCTCACCATAGATATCTGTACATTTTTTATAACTATAGGTACAACTGCATTTGTCAGAAAGAATCTTGAAAGCAAAGCTTCCGAGGATAAGGAACCGTTTCTTCGCAGTATGAAGGAGGGCTGGAATGCACTTAGTTCAAAGGGAGGTCTGCTGCTTCTGGTAATAATATCCGGAGCGATAACACTTTTTATGGGAGTATTCCAGATACTTGCAGAACCATTTATTCTTTCCTTTGCTGATTCCAAGGTTCTGGGAATAACTGAGACTATCTGTGCAAGCGGCATGCTTGTTTCAGGAATAGTACTTGGAATCAAAGGAATAAAGAAAAATTATGTTGTGATTTTAAGTGTTTCGCTGATGCTTTCGGGCATTTTTATATCGGGATTTGCCGTATTTAATAACATAGTGCTGATTTGCATGTTTGGCTTCCTGTTCTTTATGGCGCTGCCTTTCGCAAA
>CACZOE010000261.1 GCA_902782695.1 uncultured Lachnospiraceae bacterium
CCATAATGAGTCGGACGTCTGCTTCCGATTATTCCTATGGAGTGCTCCTGATCTGCAAACTGTATATCTCCTCTGTAGTAAAGAGCCACAGGATTATCAGCCAGATATCTAAGTCTGTCCGGGTAAGCCTCATCAGCAGGAGTCACCACTCTGACCCCCGACCTGTCCATCCTTTCCTGAAGTGTTTCATACCATCTGTCTGCATCATCTTCTCTTATCTCTTCTGCAGTCTCATGCTTTATCAATTTTCTTTCCAGAAGCTCCTCTATATCTTTTGCACGCTCCCCAGAAGCACTGCTAAGGCACTCTGCCAGAGTCTTAACACCGCCATAATGATTGATAAGCTTCTGCCTGTCACCTTCTCTCATGGTTTTAAAATGATTCAGCCACAGATATCCATTTCTTTCATTTATATTCATTCATGCATCCTTTCTATGAATCAATAATAAGTCAAAACCTAGATTCTTTTAACAGTTTCAGGTCATATAAGCTCCTTGCCCGGTTCCGTTATCATTCCTGAAATAAAGGGCCTCTTCTATATCGTCACAGCTAATTCTGTCTCTATCATTTAAATCAGCAATAGTTCTGGCAAGTCTCAGTATTTTGAAATACCCCCGGGCACTTATATCCGAAGACTCATATATACTTCTCAGTTTAGTCCGCTCTTCTTCTCCAAGAATAATGTACTCTTCGATCCTGCTCTGAGGTATCTCAGAATTAAATCTGAATGACTCGTTTTTAAAACGTTCTTCCTGCCTTCTTCTGGCCACTCCAATCATCGTTCCAGCCTCAGCAGAACTGAGTCCCTTTGCTTCACTAAACAGTTCTTCATATTTAACAGGTCTTATCTCCAGCCTGATATCTATCCTGTCCATGATGGGATGACTTATTTTATTCTGATAGCGAAATATATCCATAGAAGTACATCTGCATCTTCTTCTGTCCGGGTAGAATCCACAGGGACAGTTATTTCTTGCAGATACCAGCATAAATCTGGCAGGAAATGTATAACTCGCCTTTACTCTTGAAACAGTTACTTTTCTATCCTCCATAGGTTGGCGCAGGCTTTCTATCACATTTTTCTGAAACTCAGGAAATTCATCTAGAAATAGAACTCCACCTGTTGCCAGACTCACTTCTCCCGGCTTTGGATTTTTCCCTCCGCCTATTAAGGCCGCTGTGGAAACATTCTGTCCCGGAGTTCTAAATGGTCTTTTCGTCATAAGCCCCTCCGACATATCCAGCATTCCCGCTACACTATATATCTTCGTGAGCTCCAGACTCTCCTCATAAGAAAGTGGCGGCATAAGTTCCGGAATACATTTAGCCACCATGGATTTACCCGAACCCGCTGCACCTGTAAGCAAAATATTATGAAAGCCGGACACCGCAATGATAACTCCCCGTTTCATCATCTCCTGTCCTCTGATATCCGCCAGATCATACATGTACCTTTCATTTGGAATATATTCAGACCTAACGGAAATGTATTCTTCCATAAATCTGTTTTTCGTCATCATCTGTATTATGTCAACCATATTTCTGACAGGTATGATACTTATACCCTTTATAAAGGAAGCTTCTGCCGCATTTTCTGCCGGAAGTATAACTCTGCTTATACCATGTTCAGCTGCATAATCGACAATAGGAAGAACACCTGGTACAGGAAGTATACTTCCATCAAGACCAAGCTCACCAAGAAACAGAGTCTCCTCAAGACTCTTCATAAAAATATCTGTTATATGGAAATCTCCCATAGAAATAAGGATGCTCGAAGCAATGGCAATATCAAAACCCGTGCCATCCTTTCTAACATCTGCAGGAGAAAGATTGACGGTTACCTTCCGTGACGGGATGCAGTAACCGGAATTTCTGAGTGCGGTCCTCACTCGGTCGCCAGCCTCTTTTACGGAGGAAGACAGGTATCCCACAAGGGACAGTCCCGGAAGCCCCATGCTGACATCAGCCTCAACGGATATAAGCATTCCGTCGATGCCCAGAGCTATACCGCTATAGATTTTAGAATACAAAAAGGCTCCTTTCCGCCTCTTCATATAAGTGCATAAGCAGATGATAAATCTCATCAAAATATAAGTCAAGCAACAATATTACGC
>CACZOE010000262.1 GCA_902782695.1 uncultured Lachnospiraceae bacterium
AAAAAGTTGGATTACCGTGAAACAAAAATGTATATAAAAGAGAAAGAAAAGCTCGGGAGTATTCCCGGGCTTGTTAACATTAAGGAATTATTATCCAGACTTGGGAATCCTGAGAAGGATATACCCGCCATTCATATAGCAGGCACCAATGGTAAGGGTAGTATTATGGCCTTCGTGGAGGAGACTCTGGTGGAAGCAGGCATGAAGATGGGAAGGTACATTTCCCCGACTATCTACAGCTACCGTGAGAGATGGAGACTGAACAAGAGATGGGCCAGCAAGGAGGATATAGCCCTTGCAATTACCGAGGTCAGCCTCAAAGTCGAGGAGATGGTAAGGGATGGTTTCAGTAGTCCCACTGCCTTCGAGATAGAAACTGCTGCCAGCTTCTGGCTGTTCAAATACTGGGGCTGTGACATTATGCTTGTGGAGTGTGGAATGGGTGGACGTCTGGATGCCACAAATGTACTGCGTGATGATACATTAAATGTGCTGGCTTCCATAAGCATGGACCACATGAGTGTTCTGGGAAATACCATTCAGGAGATAACTCATGAGAAGCTGGGAATCGTTAAGGATGGCTCGACTCTTGTGACCTATCCACAGTCTGATGTGGTTATGAAAGAAGTCAGGGAGTATGCTGAGAAGCATAATGTGCATCTGATCGAGGCTGATATGAAGAGCCTTAAGATCAGAAACGAGAGCTTCCATGATGCTGCATTTGAATATAAGGGCGAGAGCTACAATCTGTCTCTTGGTGGCGAGTACCAGATATTTAATGCGATGACTGCCGTAGAAGTGCTGAAGGCTGTTGCAGGAGAGTGGGGAAGCGGATACCTAAGGACGAATCAGGGTGAATTATCGGTTGGCCATAGTAACGTAGATGATACAGTAGCTGTTGATGACAATTCTGTTGATGAGCATAGTAGTGAAGCTCGTGATGTGGCTGGTAGTCATGCTGATATCATAGTAGTTGATGAAGACGGAGATGTGGCTGGTATAGTATCTAGATTTGCGGATAGAGAAGTAGCCGATGATTTAGCTTGTGAAGTAACCGTTGATGCAGATAGTAATGAATCTAGCAATGTATCTAGAGATGATGGTAAATTAGTTGGAAAACTCCTGGGTAAGGATACCATCTACGAGGGAATCCTCGCGACCAAGTGGGATGGACGTTTCACTGTGGCAAAGACCAGTCCGCTGGTGATAGTTGATGGTGCTCATAATGAGGATGCCTGGCTGAGACTTCGTGAAAGTCTTGATAAATATTTTACAAATGAAAAAATCATATATATAATGGGTGTGTTTGCTGACAAGGAATATGACAAGATGATACGTATCCTTGCTCCAACCATGAAGAAATGCTACACCGTTGAGTCGGATAGTCCGAGAGCCCTCAGCGCTGCTGAGCTTGCCGGAAAACTGAGACTTGCCGGAGTAGAAGCAGAGAGTGTTGGTGACGTTAAGCTTGCTATCGATTATGCTTTGGACAGAGCTGGCAGGAATGACCGTATAGTAGTGTGTGGAACCCTTTCCATCACCGGAGCAGCACTCAAATATCTGAATAAATGAGTCTGTGATTAACTCATTTTATGTAAACCAAGGAGGATATGATGAAAAGAGTAGATCAGATATTAAATGATCCCAATTTTATCAAGAGAATAAAAGAGATAGAAGAAGCCGAGGTTGACAGAGAGTACTGCAAACATGGCATGGAACATTTGCTTGCTGTTGCCAGGATATCATATGAGCTGTATCTGGAATGCTACATAGACTGGCTTGATAACGAGTGGCATCATACAGATATGGTGAAGGATGAGTCAATTATAGAGCTTAATGATGATATAGAGAGAAATTTCTGGAAGAAGGATTACATGAAGGAGATACTTTATGTGACAGCCCTTCTTCATGATATTGGAAGATGTTCCAAATACGAAGAGACCATGAATCATAGAGAGGCAGGTCCGATAATCGCAAGACCTATACTTGAGAGAACGGGATTTTCCTACGGTGAGATCGATGACATCTTAGGTGCCATAAGAAATCATGGAACCATCCCTGAAGATGAGGGCTCTCTGGATGGTATACTTTATAGAGCTGACAAACTGTCACGTCTCTGTTATAGCTGTGACGCAAGTGCCAGCTGTGACTGGAGCGAAGAGAAGAAGAACAATACTTTGAAGTATTGATTTATCATAAGTTTAATGGACTTAAGCTTTTTATGAGATTAAGTCTTAGTCTAACACTTATTCACATGAGGTTTTAAATATGGATAAGATAAGAATTGATGATATTAGAATATTTGCATATCACGGAGTTCTTCCTGAGGAGAAGAAAAATGGACAACATTTTTTTGTCTCTGCTGAGCTGGAACTGGATCTGAAGCCTTCAGGTACTTCGGACAAGCTGGATAAAACTGTTAATTACGCAGATGTTACCCAGCTGATCATAAGTACATTTACCGAAACTTCCTATAATACCATCGAAGCTGCGGCTGAAGCTGTGATTGAGGCAATCCTTTCTGATTATGACCTGATACATTCTGTGACCATCAAGGTCAGCAAGCCTGAAGCTCCGATAGAAGCGGATTTCAGGGATGTTTCAGTTGAGATAAGCAGGAAGAGACACACGGTATATCTGGGTATAGGTTCAAATCTCGGAGATAAGAGAGGTTATCTCAATAA
>CACZOE010000263.1 GCA_902782695.1 uncultured Lachnospiraceae bacterium
CTGAGCAAACAGCTTATCTGCTGCTTCTCTTTCCCTGTCAGCTTTTCCTACATTTGCTGCCACATCATATGCAAATGTATCACCTGCATATATTTCAATCAGGTCATGAACCACACACATTTTTACAGCCCGGCTGACATCCACAGGTTCTTTTGCGTATTCCTCAAAAAGCATCGCCATCACAGCGATGTGCCAGGAATGCTCGGCATCATTTTCACGCCTGCTTTTATCTATAAGAGACGTTCTTCTGATGATACTTGTCATCTTGTCGATCTCGGCAGTAAACTTCAGCTGCTGATCCATGCGGACATTTCCGCTGGACAGAAAATCCTGAATTCCCATACTATACTTTTTCCTCCATCATTTTATTCTATAATTCATTTAAAAGTTTCTTCTTATTTTATCTCTTGTTTCCTCTGGTATTCATAGTGGTTTCAAGCAGGCTCTTTGATTTCTCATCCCAGTCAAGTATAGAAACCACTTCAGGAAGACTGTCCGCTATAAAGTTCGGAAGCTCATCATCACTTTGTATTTTCCACATTCCTCCAAAGCCCTGTCTGAGCCACATGGTTCTCATACCCAGCTTCTTGGCAGGAAATATATCATTATCAATCCTGTCACCTATCATCATAGCTTCATCAGGTTTTACCCCTGCTCTTTCCAGAGCTATCTCGAATATCTTTAAATCCGGTTTTGCCACTCCTTCTTCTGCAGAAGCTATGACGAGATCAATATACTCCAGGATACCGAAGGACTTTAATCTGTCGGCTGTACCCAGAGCCTGATTAGCTATTATACCTATCTTATACTTCTCATGAAGTTCCTTTAGTACATCCTCTGTTTCAGGATAGAGCCTTTCAGCATCTATAGTCCACTTAGGAAGATCCACATGAAGCATATTTGATATCTCCAGGTCTCCTCTTCTGTTCTGTTCATACAGTTCCCTTGCTTTCTCATAAACAAATTCAGGTTCTACACCAGCCGATTTCGCTATGTTTGTAAGTCTCTGCTTATAACACATAGTTTCATCTACCAAAGTAGAACCAACATCAAAGAATAACCATTTTATTTTACTCATTACTAATCTCCAAACAACAGCGGGCACCCCAATCCCTACTGGGATATGGTTTGCCCTACTGACATCATTTTCTTCAATTCTTTCTTATGCACATACATTCTTCCGACATTTGCACATCCATTTTCATCAAATTCGAGCTCTGACAGATCAGCCTTTTTTATCAGTTAATGAACCATCTGAATCGAGATAGTACCACCCTTTTCCGGCATCTATTCTCAAGTCGTATGCATCACCTATGTAATTACTTTTTGTAAAAAAGGCTGCAATCAGTAAAACCAGAATAATTGCACTGATTATTAAGTTTGTAATCAATAACCTTTTCTCCATACTTATAACCCCATAGATAAACTTTTTATTCCATCTACTGGTTACTATTATACACAAAAATGCTGCTAATATTTATAAAAACATCAACCTTTCTCATTCATTTCATCGATTGTTTTAAGCGGTTTGATGGTCATCTCAACCCAGGCAGGGATGAAGCCACATTTATATGCATTTCTTACTGAACGAATGTTTGACCAGGCTGTGCAGTAGAAGGGAACCTTACCCTTCTTAAATATTTCAGCTGCAAGTCTGCTGGTGATAGCAGATGCAATTCCATTTCTTCTGTACTCAGGAAGAACATCTATACCTATCTGCCACATATCCTCACAGTCTGCGGAACAGGCAGCAAGTCCCACAAGTTTTCCATCTTTGTATGCACCTACGCCGAGTACATCCAGTTCTTTTCTGTCCTTACAGATAGCATTGTTCCACTCAGGAAGATAAAGTTCTGCAAAATCCTTCTGCTCTAAGACCTGCATGTCAAAACCTTCCGGCAGCTTAGGAAGGCTATGTCCTCCTTCTTCTGAAGCCATCATCAGATCATAGAATCTATCCTTTTCAGGCAGATAATACTCAGCCATGAAGCAGACTCCATAGCCCTTTTCTTCAAGTTTTTTATTTAACCAGTTCATATTTGGTGTTTCGAACACATGATAGAATTCATACTTTCCAAGATACTCCGTCACTATGTCCTTAATGTCATCCTGCACTGCTGCAACTACATTACTTCCATACAGAACGAAATTGCCGATTACCGGCTGCTTTATATACTTTCTTGCTTTTTCACCCATATGATATTTACATATAACATTTTCTGCTTTTGTAAAGTCCACTGCCTTACATCCTATATCCTCTGCAGACTGCGCCATGGCAATCTGCAGTATTTCCTTGTTATTCATAGATTTATCCTTTTCTGTTTATTTTTTGAGTTACCTGCTTCGCAGGTACAATAAAGAATTATACTTAATTGGTCTTAGCCCGCAAGTGGTCACAACCAATCAAGTATAATTCTCATCAAACGTGAGTAGTAACTTCTAGTTCATACATGACGAGTGTCATCTTATCATTTACTACCTGTTCTTCCCCGGTTCGTTTGAAGCCACATTTCTCATAGAGATGACAGTTGCCTTTTTCCTGGAGGATTGTTTCCAGCTTCCAGGTGGTGACCTCAGGATACATTTCAAATGCTTTCTGAATAGCTACGTATCCGATTCCCTGATTCTGGTATCTCGGAAGTACGAACAACGGACTGATGAAGGATTCCTTCTTTTCATCCGGATTATTATGTCCAAGATTGATTACTCCCGCTCTTGCTCCATCCTTATTTATAAAGAAATATTTCCTGTTGGGAACATCGAATCTTGCCTTAATCCTTTCAAGCGGCTCGATGGCCGGTGACATCTCATCATGATATTTCTCATATAATGGCATGAAACTTTCAATCTGCATTTCATGAACCAGTTCCAGTTCTCCCTCAGATACTTCTTCAAGAAAGATGCGATTCATAAGTTCATTTATTCCGATATCAGGAAGGTTGAACTTATCCTTAATCATCCTTGCGACCACGTCAGGCTCGAGATTCGTGTTATCAATCTTCACGTAGTTTTCAAACGGTATTTCACCCTCATTACTTACAATCCGGTACTTAGTCTCTTCTCTTACCATTCTATCCTGAGAAGCCACCAGGTCACGCTTCGAAGCTTTATTCTTCAAACGGTTCTCAGTTTTATTTCTCTCGATTCGAACAGACTGATCAGCGACCAGTTCAACACAGTAGAAGGTTCCTCCGGTTGCCTCAAACTTATCCTTTAAGTAGTTTACATAATTCCAGTCCGAAGGCATATCAAAGGCCCACATATATGTAAAGATCATCCCCTGATAATTTGTCTTTATGAACTCTTCGAAAATATCTTCACGAAGCTTATTTACAAGTGCCCCATTAAATCTGCCAAATATTTCGATAACCGGCTCGATCATCATATGATTATGAAACAGCCTGAAATCAGTTATTTTCATCAG
>CACZOE010000264.1 GCA_902782695.1 uncultured Lachnospiraceae bacterium
TACTGCTGAGCAGGCTATGGATCTTTTGAATATTCCACAAGCTGAACGTGCTACATATGTTGGACTTGTTGAAAAAAGATGATATGATGACTAGAGAACAGATCTAAGAAAGGACTTGACAGATGAAAAATAGTTTAAGACTGTCTTTAGACAGCAGACAGCAGTAATCTGTTCTTTTTGTAATGAATATAAAAACGCTAAAAACAGTATTTAACAGGATGAGAGTCCTGTTAAATACTGTTTTTTTATTTTGCTTGCAGTGAAGGTATGGGGGAAAATTGGAGGATACATGAATGGGAGGGGTTGCTGGCAACTATATTTTGACAACTATTCGCCGGTTGGAGATATTACAGTCATTGCAACATGTTTTGTGATTCTGATTTTAATATTTACATCGTATGTAAATAAGACCCGAAAGAATTGGGTTTGATGAAAGATGGGAACAGCGTTCCTACAAAGAAAGAGGTCTCGACATACTTCCTACAAAACATCTCGGAGTAAAAGCAAGTGCACTTGAACGAAAGTGCATCCATACAGAAATAGGCGATTATAATCGCAGAGTTATCGCTCATAATAATAAGATTATGGAACTTGCTGCTATGCTCAAAACTGCAATTATAGATGGTGCAAATAAGGTTACCAAAGCTGTTACAGCTTCGGTGAAAAATGCCGTTACTGAACTGATTGATAAGGTTGCGGCGAAGAGAGGAAAACTTGCGCTACCTATATCTGAGGGAATGTATCTGAGAAGAGTTACAGACAGACCATCACTTCAGGAGTCGGAAAATGAAAAAGCATTTGTAATCGAAAATAACATAAATGATTTCAAGGATCTTACTGCATTTCATAAAGGAAAGGCTGCTGCCTGCGATACCCTTGATGATGAACGAGAAGCAAAGAACGAACGTTTAAATGTTCTTAATAAGCGTTTGGAAGTATGGAGCAGACTTGAACCACTTAAGAGTATTCGTGATGAAAGTAAATCAAAGAAAGCATTATCAAAAGTAAAATATGATTATGCTCATAAAAGCGAACTTGAAGAATACAATAAGGTCTATGTTGAAATGGTAGATATGCTTCCCAAGGGAGAAAAAATCTCTCCGACAGAATGGAAAAAAGAAGCGGACAATCTGTCAGCTGAAATAACTAAATTAAACTCTGAAGCTGTTGCGTTATCAACGGAACTTGCGATGGCGGAAGTGATTGATTATAACCGCGTTGACCTGCCAAGATTTGAAGAACGACAGCAGGAAAAAGAAAAGAAAGAAAAGATGGCTTTGGAAAAAACTGAAAAACAAAATGAAATCGAGGTAGAGAAAAAGAAAAATACTCCAAGTCTGGAGTGATTTCATACTTTTTGCTTCTGTTCAGAATATCAAAAATATGTTATATTCAAAGTATATTTCACATTGATTTTTCTGGGTGGTATAAATCTCAGGTTTAATAAGCGATGGAGTTTCACACAGAAAATAGAATGAAGTTCGAATTTTTTATTTTAATAGAAAGAATTTGTATTTGGGTGATGTGTTTTAGAATAATTGAAATCACTTTATACAAATGACATGCTAGATTTTAACTAAAAAACTTATTCTCAACTATAGATGAATCTGATATCACCAGTAAACTATTGCATAACCACCTAAATATATCAATGCATATTATAACTTTACAATGAAAGATATCGTGTTTCCGTTGGGAGTATATCTACAAATAATAGAAATAGAACACAAGAGAATTGGAAATAACCTTGTGATTTGTACTATGGAACAATCATGTACTGAAAAGATAAAAATATTTAAATTATGGATGAAAGAAACTATTATAGAAAATATTTAGAAAAACAGGCTGAAAAAAAAATAGAGTTTTTATTAAATCATTATGAACAGTCATATAAGGCTTGTATAATAAAGAGACAAAGTGGTAAATTTAAATCTATTGCATCAGGGGGATATTTGATAGTATTTTTGCTTATATTTATGTCTCTTGAAATTCTTTTATATATCTTAAGATGTTTAATAATTCCATCTTCTATGTCTGAGCTACCATTAGAAATACTAGATATTCTTATGGTTTGGGTTGGCGTATTTTTTGGTAGCCTTGTTTTGGCTATAGGAGTATACATATTTAAACAAATATATTATAATAAAAAAAGCCAAATGTATATGGATAAGAATGGATGTATAAATGATGAATGTTATTATCTTGCATTAATTAATCGTTACAAGTATCTCTATAATAATATAGATGAATGCTCCGAAAATGAGTTAATTGAAATAATAGAAATTGATTGTACAGAATTGTAGAGTGTTATTTTTGAGAAGTTAGGCATTGATTATCTTGTTGATTAACAATATGAACATTTTGTAATTAAAATGGCTTTTTATTATGTATTTTTATTTGATGTTTATATGGGTGGGGTTACAATATGAAAAGAAATAAATGCTTTATGAGTTTTAATACATATAGTGGGAATACATATATATACGATGCACGGACAGGGTGTATTTTTGCTAGTGATGAAATATTGATGGATGCCATTGAATTGTTTCAGGATAACTCTATAGATGAAACTAGGCAAAAACTTTTGGCAAAGTATGAAAATAAAGATAAAATAGAAGGGGCACTTAGTTTTATATCAAAGATAACTCAGAAATGGAACGCTTTTTATAAATCTGATAATGATATAAGGAAAGAAAAAAGATTTATATATAATTTTAATGAAGAAGCAATAAAAATCTGCTTATATAAGCTTGCACAGATGAGCCAGTTAATACTGAGCGTAACTGAAGATTGTAATTTGAAATGTAAATATTGTATTTTCTCAGAGACATACAGTAATACACGAAATAAAACAGCTAATGTCATGTCAAAAGATACAGCATTTTCGGCCTTGGATTATTTTTTTGATAAGATGAAAGACATATCATATGTTCATCCGGGAAAAATATGTTCAATAACATTCTATGGTGGGGAACCTCTTCTTAATTTTGATCTAATAAAATCATGTGTTGAGTATACTAAAAACAATTGTCCTGTAAGATATATTTTTAATATTACAACAAATGGTACATTGTTAAATGGGGAAATAGCTGATTATTTGATAAAAAACGAATTCTATATTTCAATCAGTTTGGATGGCGATAAGATAAATCATGATAGAAATAGAGTGTTTGAAGGGGGCATTGGTTCCTTTGAAAGAGTTTATGAAAATCTACTTATTTTAAAAAAGAAATATCCTGAATATGATAGATTGAGTTTGATGAGCGTTTATGATTATGGAACAGACTTGATGCGTAATCAGGATTTTTTTAAAAATAATACATTAATTCCAAAACTCACTTTTATTAATCAAGTTTTAGAAAGAAACACTGATTATTATGACCAATTTAATGATGAAGATATACAAAGATTTGTTTCAGAATATGGAGAAATATACAGATTATATATTGAGAATAAAAAAGAAAATCTTTATGAATACTCATACGCTAGTGTTATGGGAGATTTAGGAGTTGCAGCTGTTTTTCTTAGACAAAAAGCTAAAGACAGTAGATTACCAATGATTCCATACACAGGCACATGTATTCCAGGAATGAAGATATCTGTTCGAAGCGATGGTAATTTTGAAATATGTGAACGTGTAGGAGATGACAAAATTATAGGAAATATTGATGAAGGGATAGATTATTCTAAAATTGTAAAAATTATACAAAGATACAATGAAGATGTGACAAAGGAATGTGCCTGTTGTCCGTTATATAAAGCTTGTCCTGTTTGTTATTCGTTTACTAGTTCGTCTAATGGGTTTGAGAAAATGAATTGTAATAATATCATAGAAAATTTTAGAGCTCAATTATCAATTTCGTACTCGATACTTGAATCAAATCCTAATGCCTATGACTATTTCACCAACAAGTTAGAGTGGACTTTAAATCGTTAAGAATTAGAAGGAGAGTGATTGTTGTTATGGGATATATACAGTTGTTGCCTATTGCCTCGTTTGAATTCTATGGTGATGAAGGAATCGTATTTGATTTGACTAGTAATAAAAGATTTTTTCTTTCTAGGAACGATTCAGAAGTGTTGAAGCAACTATTATCTGGAAAGGCACTTAATAAAGACGAATTATCAAAAGAGTTACTTAGTGTTATAGATGGATTATTAAAAGAAGGAATGCTTTATGAATATGAATCTCCCGTTTACTTCACTCCGTTTACGTTAAGAAATGATTTTGAAATAGAGGGCATATTAGATAATCCACCAAGACTGAATTGCATATATATAGAAGCTTCTGATAGTTGTAATTATAAATGTGATTTTTGTAAACAAGAAAATCTCATACATCCCTGTGAAACATGTGCTTTATGGAGCAATGATAACTATAATAAAAAAGAAAAACATTATGATAAAATTTTGGATGCGGTAAGGAGATTAACCCAAATGACTTTTTCCTCAGTCTGTATTTTGGGTGGAAATCCTTTATTGAATTGGGACTTCGTAAATGAAATAATAAAAATAGTTAGAGAAATGAGCATTAAAGTTCCAATTTTTCTTACCATGAATGATCTGAGTTTTAATGATGAAGATTATGGATTTATAAAGCAGAATAATATAAACCTTCGAATAGTTCTTACAAATGATATTATATGCATGAATTCTTTTGAAGATGCAAAGGTTGATGATCACTATAGCAAAATGCTAAATAAGTTTGAATATTTAAAAATGAATAACATACCATTTGAGGTGGTTTTAATAAAAAAGAATAGTAAGATAGATTATATAAAAAGAATAATTGAAGAACGAAAATATGTATTTAAAGAGATTGAATATATTGATTATAATAAATCTCCGGAAAATACCATATCATATGAAGAAAGAAAATATCTCAAAATTGATGATGCTTTTATAACAAAAAAATATAATAGATGTTTGAATAATAATATAGCGATATCTTTAAATGGAAATATAAAAGTATGTCCAGCATTAGATGATGTAATTATAAATATATATAATGACAATATTGAAAAAGTGTTCTGGGACGGTAAAATAAGTCAACGATGGAACATATCAAGAGATGATATATTTGAGTGTAATTCATGTGGTTTAAAATGGTTATGTAATGATTGTATGGCTGTTCTAAAAAAGTGTAAAGAAAAAGGAAAAGGTGGAACATATCTTTGCAAAAAGAATCAATAGTATCAATGGAGAATATCCAAAAAAAATTTCGTAATAATTGTGTATTAAATAATCTTTCTTTTTCTGTCCAGGAATGCACTATATATGGATTGATAGGAAAAAACGGAGCTGGAAAGACTACGACTTTACGAATTATATCGGGTTTATTAAGTGCGTCTTCGGGAAAGGTGATATTTCATAAAGAAAAGAAATATATAAGAGTTGGTTTTTTATCTGAGAACAACTGTTTATATAATCAGTTGAGTGTAAGAGATAATATAATGTTTTATCTTAAAATGGTAGGTTTGGATACTCAAGAAACTCTTGACTATTATATAGATTTATTTGGATTATATGAATTTAGAAAACAAAGAGTAAATAAGCTGTCGAAAGGAATGAAACGTCGAGTTGCGATGACACGAGCAATTGTTGGAAATCCTGATGTTCTATTATTGGATGAGCCATTCGATGGTATAGATATTGATTCAAAAATGGTGATAATTAAAGTTGTTAAAGAATGGGTAAATAATGATAATCGATGCGTAATTATATCATCTCATAATTTGAATGAAATTGAAGAAATGTGTGATGTTGTTGGAATAATAGATAAAGGGAAAATAATATATCAAGAAAAAATATCTGAAATTAAGAAAAAAAAGATAAAGTGTATACGTATTGTACCTAAAAGTATAAAAGACATTACTTGCTATTTTGACGCTCTTAATTATGAATATGATATAATTGGTGAAGTCATCTTCTTGAAATCCAATCTTGAGGAAAGCGAGGAAATATTCAGGAGCCTGGTTGAAAGGTTTGATATAATAGAATTTAATAAGATTTATTATAATCTCGAAGAAATATATAAAAAGGCGATTGACAATGAATAATGTTATAAAAGCAGTGTTTTGGAAAGAAAATAAAATTTTTTTAAAATCAATTTTTCCCATTTGTGCTATGTACTTCCTAATATTGGTTTATGTTTTTGATAATACAATAAAGTCATTGATAATAAATTATTCAGATTTCCGATTTTTGACTAAATATATTGTATTGTTTACAATCCTTCTTGTTATAATAGAGGGTGGAATGACGTTTAATATGAGTATGGGAATCGATATAAAAGAGAAGGTTTTAGAACCATTAATACCATTAACAAATAAAATAGATGATATATGGATAAGTAAAGTGTTTTATAGTTCGTTAGTTGGGATGGTATTTGGTGTATGTGGCGATGTTTTTTTAATTGCACGTTTAAAAATAGTTAACAGTAATTTAGATATTTATTATATCATAAGACTGATATTTTTTATTGGTGCAGGTGTTTTATTAGCTTTGGTATACAATGTAATTAATTCGTTATTAACCTGGATAATAAAACATGAAATAATTATTTTAGTTATTACATTATGCATGCCCGCATTATGTATTTATATGCTCTTAAGGTATTTGTATCTTTTTGAAACGATAAAAGCATCTCAGCTTTTGATATATCTAATTATAGGGTTTATAGGAGTTTTTCTTCTATTTGTTTTTAGAATTATTATAAATATTATACCAAAAGAATGGTATTTTAAATAATAATGAACGAAAGGAGGGATTGATATGTCATCATGTAGTTTTGCTTGCGGATTGGTTTGTGCTGGTGCTGTTGCTTCTGGTTGCACAGTGGCTTGTGCTTTGACTGCGACTTTAGGACTAGCAATAGGTGCTGCTGCTGCATTTAGCGGAACAGCAGGAGCATCAGCAACCGCATATGCGAGTGGCGGCTGATAATTAAGCGTATGGGATGACTGGGCTTTTCGTAAACTTTTAAACAAGATGAGGACTTAAGTTATACAAGTTGTAAAAACGAAGAAACAGTCAAACGCTAATGGTACTGTATCTAATTGGAAACTGAAATTATAGTTTTCTAATATACTTTTTAGTAACTTGCACTTGGGTAATATAAGCATAGAAAAGGTTTTGTGACACATGATAGGTCGATTGTTGACAGTGTGACAGATTAGAGGAATTATAATTTATAAGGCGACCAACAAAATTACAAAGAACGTAGATATGATAGTCATATATCAAATCTGCGTTCTTTTAAGGATTCCTTAAAGTGGTTAACGGCACATGGAATGATGGTACAAGCGATGATGTAGTATTAACGCTTTCTGGATACGAAGGTGACACTCTTAAGTTCACATCAGATCAGATCCCTGCGGCAGGAACAAAGCCGTCAAAGAATTATAAGGCCGGAAGCTGGGATGCTTCATTTAGTTCAGAAAATGAACTGATGAAAGATACAACTTATACATATACTTATAAGGAAAAGGATAAAATATCTCAGACGGTTACATTTAAAGTTGTGAATGGAGCATGGGACGATGGAACAACAGCTGATAAGATAGTTACCCTGAATGGATATGAAGGTGATACATTGGCACTTAA